>JBAVXH010000216.1:0-4261 GCA_049698215.1 Xanthobacteraceae bacterium
GCGCAGGGACGGGAAGGTTGACCGGTGAAAGCTTGAGTTCTGCGGCGCGTTTCCCTGCGAGCTTGCGGTAGGCGACGGCCTGCGCTTCCAGCGATGCTTTCAGCTTCGGATCGGCCTCTTGCGCTGCCATCCGCTCGAACTGGAGCGCGTGCTCCAGATACTCGGCGACCATCTTCACGGGTATTCCATCCGTTCTAAACTATGGAACGGGGGCGGGCAGAATCCCACTACTTTTTGTGTTCTCGCGACCCAAAAAGGAAGCCGCCGGCGGGGGAGCTGGCGGCTTACAAGTCTTGTCGGATTGCCCGATTCTAAAAGGGGACGGGTCCCAGCCACCGCTCGGCCAACAGAACGGCGGTGCCGAGGGTCAGTGCCAAGAGGAACCATGAAGACATGAGAAAGACAGCGATCGAGACCAAAAGGGCGCCCCCCTGGACGAATGTCATTGTGCCAAGCGATGGACCAAGAACAGCAGCGATGGCGCAAGCCGGGAGCAGGTCCAGGATACGTCGGAGTCTCGAGCTTTCGCCGAGATATGTCCCGACAAGCAACCCTGCAACTCTGCATCCGTATGCGATGAGCGCCATACTCGCGATCGCAATGAGAAAGCGCTGATCAATCGACATGCGTCTTGCGCTCCGATCGACTAAACCACGCGACTGCGACTCCAAACAGCACACCAGTCAAAAACGCTATCGGCATTGGGAGATACCGGCTGCCGAGAAGAGAAGTCGACGCGGCTGCAATCCAAGGCCAATGGCCCATCGCGGTGCTTTTGACGACCATGAGGAGCAGCAAAGTCAAAAACAGTATGCCGGCAAACCTCAGAGCGACGATGAGGTCGGGCTCAAGGCGACCTGCAATCAGCCCCCCCGATACGGTGCCTAATACCCAAAGAGCGAGAATCCACAAACCCGCACTGACAAAAAAGAAATAACGATCGACAGCTGATCTTTCCGCTGTCGTGGCTGCCCACGCTCCATCGGTCAGAACGAACATGGACAAGAGCCGCGCGAGCCAGGTGCGATCACGAAGATGATCCGCTATCGATGCTCCCATCAGGAACAATCGATTGCAGATGAGCAGACTGGAAACCGCAATTGTCGAAACCGAAAACGGGTCACCGAGCATACCGAGAATGGCAAATTGCACTGCCCCCGAGAAGACGAGGATGCATGAGAGAGCTGCCCACTGAGGTGAAATGCCGAGAGAGGCGCAAGCGGCGCCGTAGAGGATGCCGAACAGGCCTGAACTTATCGCCAGGGGGGTCGCCTTGCGAAAGCCAAGGCGTGCGCTTTCAGTCCTCGACAGTGCTTCGGTTGACGGCCCGCGCTCAACGATGTTGCTCGCCTTTTCCATGTCGCCCCAACGCGTTTGACCTGGCGGGCGCCTCAGCATCCCGCTTGCTCTATCGCTACCGAGGCGGTACTTATGCGTGAAGCGAATAATATTGATCAGAGTTATCACGCTTCGACATGAGCAGACCCACCCTCGATCCGGACTTGCTGCGCGCCTTCGTCGCAGTGGTTGATCAGCGCTCGTTCACGCGCGCAGCGACAGTCCTGAACCGCACCCAATCAGCGGTAAGCTCACAGATCAAACGATTGGAGGATCAAGTCGGGCAGACGCTGTTGGATCGCTCGACGACGCACGTCGACGTCACCCCGGCCGGGGAAAGCCTGGTCGGCTACGCCCGTCGCATCTTGTCGCTCGGGGAAGAAGCCATCCAACGATTGCATGAGCACGAAGTCGAAGGCAGAGTTCGACTTGGCGTGATGGAAGACTATGGCACGATCCACATGCCCGGCCTGCTCAAGTCATTCGCCTTGGCGTATCCGGCCGTCGAAATCCAGATGGAGACGGGCCTGACATCGACGATGGTCGAGCGGATCGGGTCGGATTTCGACATCGTCATCGCGATGCATCCGGTAGGGGAACGGTCGGGCACATTGCTTAGCAAGGAAAGGGCGATCTGGGTCGGAAGTCATCTACTCGATGTCAATGCCAGTGAGCCGCTGCCACTTGCACTTTATCATTCAGGATGCCTGTTTCGGAAATGGGCGCTGGAGGCTCTTGATCGTTCGGGGCGGGCTTGGCGATTGGCGTTCATCAGTCACAGCCTATCCGCCGTCGAAGCGGTGGCCGCTCAAGGTCTTGCTGTGACGGTCGTCAAGGAAGGCACACGGCCGTCGTCGTTGACTGTGCTTGGCAAAGCGGACGGCTTACCGAAATTGCCTCTTGCAGAAATTCGACTTCATACGGCATCGCCGTTATCGCCTGCCGGCCGTTTCCTCGCAGATCATATTCGCACATCTTGGAGGAGCGCGCCAAACCTGAGCCTCGCCCATGGGTAAAGAGCATCGCGGCACGTTATTCGAACACGCTCTCCTTCCATGTCTGGCCGAAGACGCAACGCAAGTTGTGGGGCCTGTCACGCTCAAACCCTGATCATGCGACGAGGCGGGCCTTTCTGGCGGCCCATCTCAGCCTGCAATTCCTTGATCTGCTTTTCGAGCTCAATGACGACGCCGGCAAGCTCATCAAGACGAGCGCTTATTCCTTCGATCGTTTCTCGGGTGGGCTTGGTTAGTGGCGTCACCTTTTTCGGCCTTGTACCCATGGGTATGGCTCCATGAACCTGCGGTCTGAAAATAGGCCAATGTTCAGAATGAGAAAAGGGACCACCCTCGTTCTCAAAAGGGACCAACGACTTGGAAAGGGACCAGCGCCGTCGCGGTTCCTGAGAACGAATGAGGACAATCGCTCGTCCAACTTAGGACACGGGATGGAACCAGACATCACTCAGCCGGCCTTGGTGTCGGCAAGCGTCTTTGTCTCCGCAACGCTTGCCGGACGCCGCATGGTGAAGCTTTTGTCGAGCACCGAGTAATCGTGATAGCCGCCGCGCGCGATCGGCTTCATGGCGGCGGAATCGAGCAAGCCGTTGCGGATGTAGCGCTCGTCGATGTGCACGCCGACCACAAGGCCGATGATGATGAAGCCCTCGATCGGGTTGCCGTGGTGATCCTGCAGCGGCACCGTCTGCACGTATTTGCATTCGAGCGCGCAGGGCGCCTCGGCGACCCGCGGCGGTTTGACCAGCCGGCAGGGCGCGGCGGTGAGGCCAGCCTCTTCCAGTTCGTTGACGCCGCGCGGGTAGGGCGCGGAGGTCTGGTTCATCTGCTCGCGCAGGTCCCAGGTCGCAAGATTGCAGACGAATTCCTTCGTCTCTTCGATGAAGGTCTGCGAGTCCTTTCGCGTCTCGCTCGCGAACATCACCATCGGCGGCTTTGAATGCACGCCGTTGAAGTACGAGTAGGGCGCGAGATTGATCGCGCCGCTCGCGCTCATCGAGGTGATCCAGCCGATCGGGCGCGGCGCGATGATGGCCTTGAACGGATCGTGCGGCAGGCCGTGATCGTTCTTGTCGGTCGAATAGAACATCAGAACCTCGTCACGATGTCGGAGAGCGGCGGACGCGGCCGGTCCTCGGGCGGTTTCGCGGGGCGGCCGATGTGGACGAAACCCGCGATCTTCTCATGCGGCGCAACCCCGAGCGCATCGAGCACGCGCCGGTCGTAGGCGTACCACTCGGTGATCCAGTTCGCCGCAAAGCCGAGCGCATGCGCGGCCGTGACGAGGTTCATCGCGGCGGCGCCCGCGGAGAGCACCTGCTCCCATTCGGGGATCTTCACGTGCGGCGCGGCGCGGCTCACCACCGCGACCACCAGCGGCGCGCGCGCAAGACGGTTGCGCTCGAACGCGATCTGGTCGGCGGTCGCTGCGGGATTGTCGGCCTGAAAGATCGCCTCGATCGCGGTTCCCGCTTTGAGGCGCGCCTCGCCGTCGAACACGATGAAACGCCACGGCGTGAGCTTGCCATGGTCCGGCACGCGCGAGGCGACGGTGAGCAAGGTCTCGAGCTCGGCCGTGCTGGGGCCTGGGCCGTTCAATTCGATCGGCTTCACCGAACGGCGCGTTTTCAGCAAATCCAGGGCTTCGGGCATGCGATTCCGGGGCAAATGTGAAACGGCGGCAAACGGCAGCGCCTAGCATGGCGCCGCAAAGCTGACAAACAAGGGGCCAACGGCTTGAATTCGCCAGATTTCCGGCGGTAAACGGATGGCATGATGCCGTTTGCCGCCGAGCCGCGCGGCCGCCAGCTTTTGGCGGCCCTGCTCGCCTGCGGCCTCTTTGCGTCGCCCGCAACGGCACAAACGCCTCCCGGCTTTGACTCGATCCCGCGTCCGCCGGGCTCGAT
>JBAVXH010000217.1:0-6200 GCA_049698215.1 Xanthobacteraceae bacterium
CCCGCTTTCGCGGGGCATGACGAAGCGAGTGGCTACTTCATCACCTCAAACTTCGCGCACCCATCGCGCGCGATCCGCGGCAGCAGATCCGTCTCCCACGCGAGATAATCCGCCATCGCCTGCTTCACGCCGTCCGGCCGCTCGTAAGGCTTGAGCCACGCGTCGATCGGCTGGTCGGCCATGCGCGGATCGTCCGCGGTGAGCGGCAATCCGGCGGCGCGCCAGGCGGCGTTGCCGCCGAGGAGCCAGCGCACGGAGAGCGGCGTCCAGGCGCGCGCCTCGTTGACGGCGAGCGAGGCGAGAACGCCATCCTCCGAGGTCAGTACCACGTTGCGCCGCAGCGGCTCACGCTGGATGAATTGCACGAGCCGCGCGCGGATCACGAACCAGCTGCCCGGGATGTGGCCGCTGAGATAATCGCGGCTGAGCGAGAGATCAATGACGGTCGCCTCGTTGCGTGCGAGCAACCCCGACAAGTCCGAGCATGTGATCGCGGCGTCGCGCGCCGCTTCTCCGAGCACCGGCGCCGGCGGAACGCCCCGCTCCTCGCCCGCCGCAACCAGTACGTACACCTCGCGCCAGCCCATCTGCACGAGCCACGAGGCCGTCATCACGGCGCGCACCGCCTTGTCGTCGACGAGCACGATGCGTGCATGGAGCGTGCCGGCATACTGGTCCGTCGCCTGCACCAGCTGCCCGCCGGGCGCGGAGATCGCGCCCGCCACATGGCCGGCCGCATACTCCGCCGGGTCGCGCACATCGAACAGATAGGTCGTGCGGCTTGCGTCGGCGCGCAGCTCTGCGAGCGCCGCCTCATCGATGCTGCGGATGTTGAGCTTCTTGGCGACACTTGTCGCCGCCGCCTTCGCCCAGGCGAGCGCGCCATGCGAGACGGACGGCGCGCGGCGCGACTGGCCGCTGTCCGGCGTAAGCCCTGCGAGGCTCCAGCCCATCGTGCCGTTGCGCAGCGCCACCACCTTGTTGGGCACGCCCGCGTTGATCAGCGACTGCGCGCCGATGATCGAGCGCGTGCGCCCGGCGCAGTTGACCACCACCAGCGTGTCGGGCTTGGGCGCCATGTCGTGCACGCGCAGCACCAGCTCGGCGCCCGGCACATTGACCCCGGTCGGGATCGAGACGCGCGAAAATTCGTCGAACGGGCGCGAGTCGAGCACCACCATGTCGGCGCCGGACTGCATCAGCGCGTTGAGCTCGTCCGCCGAGATGCTCGGCGTGCCGTTCTCGTGCTCGACCAGTTCGCCGAACGCCTTGCTCGGCACGTTGACGCCGGAGAACAGCTCGTAGCCGGCCGCCTCCCAGGCGGCATTGCCGCCGTCGAGCAGGCTCACATCGGTGTAGCCGGCTTGTCCCAGCACGGCCGCGGCGCGCTCCGCGAGCCCGTCGGCACCATCGACCAGCACGATCCGCGTCGTGCGGCGCGGAACCAGTCGCGCCATGCGCAGCTCGATCCGGCTTAAGGGCACGGAGCGCGCGAACAACAGGTGGTTCTCGGAGAAGACCCGCTCCTCACGCACGTCGAGCAGCGCCAGCTCCTCACCGTCGAGCAGCATCGCGCGCAGCGCGAGCGCGCCGACGCGCCGCACGTCAGCGGCCATCAGGTCGCCTGCTGCGGCGTCATCTGGTGCACCTCGCCGGTGGCGAGGTCGAAGCGCACGCGGTTGATCTTGTCGAGGTTGGTGCCGGTGACGCGGATGAAGCGCGAGCGGTCCGGATAGTCGATCGAGTGGATCGCGCCGTCCTGGTAGATGCCGGCCTGCCCGGGATTGAGGCGATAGCGCTTCACCTCTTTCAGCTCGGCCTGGGCGCCGCCATTGTCGGTGCGCTCCCATTCGATCATGTCGGTGTGCCTTGTCGCCTGGCCATAGATCGCCCAGGAGGCGCCGTGATCGTGCGGCGGCGACTTGCGCGCCTTGTCGTTGACATGCGCGAGGACCTGGAAGCCGAGGTCCTTGTCCTCGTAGAGCACCTTCAGCCCGAGCGGCGCGTCCTCGCCGCAGGTCTGGGCGACGAAGTCCTTGTTCTCGAGCAGCCGCTCGAGATTTTTCCGCACCGTCTCGCGCCCGGCCGGGCCGGAGTCGCGGCTCAGCGTTGCTTTCACGTCGGCGATGAACTGATCGAGTTCGTAGGCCATGGGAAGCCTCCCTGTTGCGGGGAGTTTCGCAAAAACCTGCGCGCGACGAAAGGCCTCAGGCCGCCGCCTTGCTCAGCGCATCGACGATGCCGTCGACGATCTCCTCGATGAAGGGCTGGTCCTCGCCCTCGCCCATCACGCGGATCACCGGCTCGGTGCCCGACGCGCGCACGATCAGCCGCCCGTGGCCGTCGAGGCGCTCGACCGCGGCCTGGATCACCGACTTCACCTTGGCGTCCTCAAGCGGCGCGCCGTTGCGGTAGCGCACGTTCTTCATCACCTGCGGCAGCGGGTCGAAGCGGTGGCAAACCTCGGAGACCGGCTTGCCGTGCTTCTTCACCACCGCGAGCACCTGCAGCGCCGCCACGAAGCCGTCGCCGGTGGTCGCATAGTCCGACATGATGATGTGGCCGGACGGCTCGCCGCCGAGGTTGATGCCGGTCTCGCGCATGTGCTCCAGCACATAGCGATCGCCGACCGGCGTGCGTGCGACCGAGAGGCCAAGCGATTTCATGTGCCGCTCGAAACCGAGATTGGACATCACGGTCGCCACCACGGCGGGCTTGGCGAGCCGATGATCCTCGCGCCAGCTTTCCGCCACCGTGGCGAGGAGCTGGTCGCCATCGGTCACGTGCCCCTTCTCGTCGACGATCACCACGCGGTCCGCGTCGCCATCGAGTGCGATACCGATGTCGGCGCGCATCTCGCGCACCTTGGTGGCAAGCGCGCCGGGCGCGGTCGAGCCGCAGTCCTTGTTGATGTTGAAGCCGTCCGGCTCGACGCCGAGCGCGATGACCTCGGCACCGAGTTCCCACAGCGCGGCCGGCGCCACGCGATAGGCGGCGCCGTTCGCGCAGTCGATCACCACGCGCAGGCCGTCGAATTCCATCGCGCGCGGCAGCGTACGTTTGGCGAACTCGATGTAGCGATCCTGCACGCCGTCGATGCGCCGGGCGCGGCCGATCTTCTGCGCGCCGGCAAGCCGGCGGCTCAGATCGGAGTCGATCAGCTCCTCGACCTGCTTCTCGATCTCGTCGGAGAGCTTGTAGCCGTCCGGGCCGAACAGCTTGAGGCCGTTGTCGTCGAACGGATTGTGCGAGGCCGAGATCATCACGCCGAGGTCGGCGCGCATCGAGCGCGTGAGCATCGCGACGCCGGGCGTCGGAATCGGGCCGGTGAGCAGGACATCCATGCCGACCGAGGTGAAGCCCGCGGTCAGCGCGTACTCGATCATGTAGCCGGAGAGCCGCGTGTCCTTGCCGATCAGCACGCGATGCCGGTGCTCGCCGGTCTGGAAGATGAGCCCGACCGCCTGCCCGACCTTCAGGGCGAGGTCAGCCGTGATCGCGCCATTGGCGCGGCCGCGAATGCCGTCGGTTCCGAAGTACTTGCGAGCCATCAATCCCCTCTCGGCCCACCGGCCCCTTTTTCTCTTGGCGCCCCGTGGCGCAGCGCCATAGTAGAGCGAATGCCGCCTAAATGCCCTGAAAATTTGTCAGAGACATTAACGGCCGTTCCCTGGCCGCCTTAATGGCGCCCGCATCGCTGCGCAAGAGCCCATCATGCCGCGTTTAGCAATTGTTAGCTCCCTCTGCCTGGCGCTCCTCGGCGTCGCGGCGCTACCTGCCCACGCGCAGGAGAACGCCGCCGTCTGCAAGGATGAGAGTAGCGCGCCGGATACCGCGATCGCGGCCTGCAGCAAGATCATCTCGACGAGCAAGGCCAAGACCAACGATCTCGCCAGCACCTACTACAACCGCGCCATCGGGTACCGGCAGAAGAACGATCTCGACAACGCGCTGTCGGATTACAGCGACGCCATCAAGATCAATCCGAAGCACGCGCGCGCGTTCAACAACCGCGGCACGATCTACAAGGAGAAGGGCGACCTCGACCGCGCGATTGCGGATTTTTCCGAGGCGATCCGGCTCGATGCGAAGTTCGCCGCCGCCTATTTCAATCGCGGCAATGCCTATGACGACAAGGGCGACGGCGAGAAGGCGCTCGCCGACCTCGAGGCCGCGATCAAGCTCGACCCGAAGAACGCGGCGGCGCTGACGGTGCGCGGCGTCGTCTACCGGCGCAAGGGCGACATCGAGCGGGCGGTCGCCGACTTCACGCAGGCGATCGAGCTCGATCCGGCTTACGCGATCGCCTATGCGAACCGCGGCGACGCGTTCGAGGAGAAGGGCGAGAGCGAGAAGGCGCTCGCCGACCTCGTGCGCGCGATCAACCTCAATCCCAACTCGACGCGCGCGCTGGCGGTGCGCGGTTATCTCTATCGCAAGAAAGGCGATCTCGATCGCGCCATCGTCGACTACGGCGAGATCATCCGCATCGATCCGAAGTCGGACGACGCCCATATGCGCCGCTCGGAGGCGTGGCTCGCCAAGGGCGACCGGCTCACAGCGCTGCGCGATGCCGATGAGGCCGTGAAACTCGACCCCAATGCGCCGGTCAACTATGCGGCGCGCGCCGCCGTGATGCGCGCGCTGTCGCGCAACGACGATGCGATCGCGGATCTGCGCAAGGCGCTCACGCTCAATCCGAGTGAAGCGCGCAAGCGGCAGATCGAGACGGCGCTGAAGGAGCTGGGGGCGGCGCCGTAACGGGTAACACCTCTTGGGATTGCGATGTGGCATGCATTGCTGCGGAGGACGGACTCGCATTTTTGTAACGCTTCGCTCGGCATTGACATCGGTTCTTGGTTCGCCCTGATTCCTGCCGATCAGGATTTACCGAGTCGAGCTCGCTCAGTCCTTTTGAGGAATGCAACGACCGATTCGTCCAAATCACCGGACGGCGGCAATGATTCAAGTACAACTGCAGACTGCTCGATTTGATGCGATCGAGACCGTTCTATCGCGCGACCCATGAGCTCGCGCAGCTTCCAGGTGATCATTGGAGTATCGGGAAGCCAGTTCACGAACACTCTGGTCCGGAGTTCGATTGAGCGGTCCAAGCAAAAGATCACAGCCTCGCCCGGGATGATGTCTTTCGCACCACGCAGCCCGCGGGAGATGAGAGCGTTTCGCGTCTTCTCGAATTGCTCGCGATCTGAGGCGGATCGCTTCCTTGACCTCTGAGACAACATTCCCAGGATCGATTTTCTTGCCGGCGGGAAAACGAATATTGTCTTCTCCAGCAATAAATTATCATTCGAAATCTCTTCTATTTCCCAGATCGTTCCCGGTCGAGCTCCGGGATGCATGATGATGGCGCGGGCGCCTTCCGTTAACGGACGAAAATAAGCCTTCCAGCTTGCATCTGAAAATTGAAGTCTGAGTTCATCATCGGAGTCGCCCGGAGCACCTCCGATCACGACAAGTTTGCCGTAATCGCTGAGGTTGGCTCTGATGGCATCGTCCAATGAGAAATGTTTCGAGAATATGCTCCGATAAAAGGGCACAAGAAGCGCCGCGAGCGCAGCCCTGCGACTGCCAAGGACTCTGAAAGAAAGATCCACCTCAAACGGGCGCAGATAGATGATCACATTTCCACGCAAACGAGCTGTGCGGTCTAGATTGCTTTCTGCCTCTTCCTCGGACGTTACATCGGGCAGATGGACTCCCTTGCCGTAGATTTCGTCGAGCCGTTTCCCCATAGCCTCCTGAAATCTAACGTCTCCGATCATTTCGCTCGTCAGGTTACCTTTCAACGGAAGATACGATGCAATCAACAACACGACGATCGCGGTTGCCAAAACAAATATCGGGACTATCAGATCTAGCAGAGGGCCAAGGAGTCCTGCATAGACCAACACACCCAACATGATAAGCCAAAGTACAGCGCGCATTGGATGGGCTCAAAATGAGCCATGAGCCTACCTTGAGGCCCTCGGCGACTCAACCTGAGCGGAAAGTACCGCTGCATCACGCGCCGTTGGCGGATTCACAAGGTCCGCAGACGTGCCGCTGTTATTCTTCGAGGCTCGCTGCGCTCGCGCCCTAGGCAGGCGCGCCTCCAAGAACATTGTGGACCGGGGACAAGCCCGGCCATGACGAAGAGATGTGCGTGGATGCCCTACGCCTGCGGCGCGGGCTGCGGG
>JBAVXH010000218.1:0-3838 GCA_049698215.1 Xanthobacteraceae bacterium
ACCGTCACCCACGTGGTGGCGACGGCGGCGAGCATCGCGGTCGCGGCGTCGGTCGGCAGCTTCAGCCACCAGGCCGCGCCCATCGCGAGGATCAAGAGCAGCGAGCGGATCACGTAAGGCGGCATCAGCGCGAGATTGATCCAGTCGTAGGAGCGCGCGATGCCGTCCTGCAGGCGGCCGAGCACGAACAGCGGCAGGCCGGCGCAGGCGATATAGAGCGGCATGATCTCGTAGGCATCGAGATGCGCGGAAAAGAGCCACACGCCGAGCGCCGCAGCTAACGCCCATACGGTCGCCATTGCGACCACGAGCCAGCGGCTGCCGGACAAGAATGCGCGCAGCATGTCGAGCCGGCCGGTGCCGGTGTATTCCGGGATGAAGCGCTGGCTGCCGGTGGCGATGCCGAGGTCGACCAGCCCGCCGAGCAGGAGCACCCAGGTCCACACATAGACGTAGACGCCGAACTCGAACGAGCCCATCCAGCGCGCGAACAGCACCTGTGAGACGTAGAGCAGCGCCGCGCTCGCGACGCGGATCAGGAACGCGGTGCCGGCGGCGCGCTGCGCGCGCGAGCGGTCCGAGTGGTCGCTCATCCAGGCGCGCGCCGCCTCGATCGTGCGCGCGACGAACGGGCCGCGATCGGGTTGGTCGGTGCTGGTAAACGCCACGCGTCCCTCGGGTCTTCTTGGGCTACGAGGCAATAGCAACAGAGCCTTAACTTTCGGTTGGCTTTGGTGGGGAATGTGGCGGGGCGGGGTATGGCGAGAAGTGTCGTGATTTCAATTATTTGGGGGAGGGGCGGGCAATCGCCGTCCGCGTCCGCTTCGGGGAACTCGGGGCGGGATGGGCGCCACCCGTGTTTTCCCCTCAGAAAATAGAAGAGCGCCCCAAAACCGCAGGTGTCTGGCGTCAGATCGTGTTGAGATTGTTACCGTGTCGGTAACTTTTTCAGTGACACTAAAGTTTTCTGCTGGCAAAGTTGCGCCATACGTAACGCGTATGGCGAATCAACACTCTGATTCGCCTTGGAAATTGGCAAGACGACTAGCTCAATAAGTCGCGCTGCCAAAAGAAGGGCGCCGTTCCCCTGGCAGAGAGCGGCGCCAAACCGGCCCGTTAAGGACCGTGCACCAAGGCCGTAGCGATCGGCCAAGGCCATCACGCCTCTCGAAGCAATGAGAGGGCTCCTGATTCGAAACAGGAGCCCTCTCAATTTCTGCTTTTCGGTGTCGCCCGTCAACAAACGTATTTTGTATAGAGCAAGATGCTACAACGAGTAGCGTAGATGCTACTGGGCGTCGCTATTTCGCTAATTCCCTACATGTGTGCATTCATGCACATCGTCGTGTGATTTGTGTCACCCGCAATTATTGATCGGGCTCATCGCCCCATAATCTCCAGCGCCGCCGCGATGCTACGGTGGAAGGCGGCATGCCAGCTCTCATCACCTTCGGCGTCGGGCCATGCGTCTCCCTGCGCCTCGTAGTCGGCGGCGTAGCGCAGCAGGGCAGCGGCGCCCATGATCGTCGCCGGTTGCGCGTGCGCGATGACCCATGCGGCGCCAGTCTCGGCGTCGATGGCCGTGTTGTGCGCGTCGAGCGCGGCGGTCCAGTGCGGGTCGTCGTTCAAACCGATACCCTCGTCGCGATCCTCGGGCGCCCATTCCTGCCGGCGGTCTTCCGGAATGTCGTCTTCGAGCCGCGCGATATCGGCGATAGTCTCGTTCAACCGCGCAAAGGCTTTTTGATGGGTAGCGATCAGCGCGAACGCCGCGTCGGGCGCGGGCAAAGCAGGCGTCGCGGCGCCCGCGAGTGCGGCGCCAATTGCCGCGCGGCGCGTGAGTTTGCTAGACGAGCAGATAGCCTTGCCCATGGCTCAACTCCATGTGCCGGGTTAGAGCCGGTCACGTGTTAACGCACGTGGTCGGCTCGCTGATCGATGATTTTTGGATAAACCTAAATTATGGCGTTGTCAAGAAAATCGGTTGGACCAAAAAAGCGAGGCCGTCCGGCAACCGGACGCGACCCGCATTTTGGATTTCGAATTCCCGTGGAGACGATCGCAGAGATCGATGCCTGGGCCGCGCAACAATCGGACAAGCCATCACGCTCGGAGGCGGTGCGCCGGTTGCTCGATGCTGGCCTGAAAGCCTTGCGCGCAAAGAAGCGGTGAGATCGCTCCCGATCTTGCTTCGCTTCCGCCGGGCTACGAGCTGTTCCATCGCCTGAGATCAAACGCAAGGTTGTTTATTGACTCGTTCAGAGCAACAAATCCCGCAGCGATCCCTTCGATTTGCTGTGCTGTATATCTGAATCGTGCTGGTCCTTGGATCGAACGCTTCTTTGTGAAGTAAGAGGGATACAGGAACCATTGGAAGTGCTCCTGTTCTATCGGTGCGTCGACGCCGCCATGCGCTATATCGTTGCGCCGGTCGGCCCAACCATGACACGCGCTCAGAACCTTGAACGTTCGTTCTTCAAGGGACAATCGTTGTTGCTTTCAAACCACGCCTCTGCTGCGCTGCGCACCATTTCTATCCGGTTTCTCACGCCATCAACTGAGGCGTAAGCGCGAAGTACTGGGGCACCCACGCGGCTAGCACCGACGAAAAATGCAAACAGATAAGAGATTGATGTTTCAGCATCGCTCCATTCGGTGAGAGATCTCCCAACAGCAAGGTAAATTGCTTCCGGATCGTGATCGCCACTGTCGGGCCAAGGCGGCTGATCCCAAGGATTAGGCATTCGACGTCCGTGGCCTCACCCGAATCACTTCCCCGCCGGCGTCGAATGCACCGCGATGCATTGCCAACCGCCGTCATCGACCCACACGGCGAGCGCGACCGACTCGATGATCTTCGGCACGCCGCGCGCGATCACGTCGATGCGCAGGCGGCAATGCACCAGCGCCATGCCGCCTTGGATCAACACCTTCAACTCGCTCGCCGCGATGTCCTGATAGTCCCAGAGTTTTTCACGAACACCGCGCGTGTAACTCTCCTTGCTGTCGACCGCGCCGCTCGAATGCGTGTAGGTGAGGTTGTCGTGCAAGAGCGCGCCGAGCGCGTCCGCATCGCCGTCGCACATCGCCTTGAAGCGGCGCTGCTCGAGTTCGAGGATTCCGTCTTTGGTCACGCGCGTCTCCCCCTGTGTGTTCTGCGCGGAAGGGTAGCGCCGACTCGTAGGGCGGGCAAAGCGAAGCGTGCCCGCCATCGTTGCGGCGGGCACGGCGCGATGCGCCTTTGCCCGCCCTACGGGGTCACAAATTACGGAACACACCGCGCCCGCTCGCATTGATGGGCATGGTCAAATCCTTCTCCGCCGCCATCGCCGCCGGCCTCCTGCTGTGTTCCGCCGCGCAGGCCGACTGGGCGAGTTTCTCGGATGCTCGCGGCACCAGCGTGCAATATCCGCGCGAGGCGTTCCCGGTCGCGGCGGGGAGCGGAGAACCGCCCGGCCCGATGTTGCAATCGGCGGACGGCCGCGCGCGGCTGCATGTGTTTACATTGCCGAACGAGCGGCGCGCGAGCCCGGCCGCATTCATCCGCCGCAATGTGACGGACCGGGGCGAGCGCCTCTCGTACCAGCGCGTGACCAACCGATTTCTGGTGTTCTCGGCCGCCGAGGGCGAGCTGATCCTCTACCGGCGTTGCAATTTCGCCGGCGCGAGCGTCCATTGCTTCGACGTGCGCTACCCACGCAGCGAAAAGCGCGCGTGGGACGCGCCGGTGACGCGGATGAGCTTTTCGCTGCGGCCACGGTGAGCAAGCTCGTAGGGCGCAGTAAGCGAAGCGCACTGCGCCACCGCGGGTCGGCGCAATGCGCTCTGCTTCGCGTCG
>JBAVXH010000219.1:0-11897 GCA_049698215.1 Xanthobacteraceae bacterium
GTTGTGGCCAACGCGATCGAGAGTTTCATCTAAGCCTCCCTATGTCGAAACTTGATCCAGCTGTCTTTCGTGACGAACGTCACTGCGAAAGGGCCATCTGGCATCGCCTCACCTGTGCGCTCGCTGCACGCCGATTTCTATGGGACCAAAGGGTATCAAAACGTCCGTCCGGCTAAGGCGGCCTCACGCGGCGCGCGGCTGCGCGCACCACACCCTGATGCCTGCGGAACTTCGGCAGCGCGCCACAGAGTGGCGGCGGAATGGTCACATTCGCGGCGCACTGCGACCGGAATCCGCGAACACATTCCGTGACGGCTGAGCGGGGCAAGTTGGCCAGTCACGGGGTGTTTCATGCAACGACGAACAGGCTTCGCGCTGCGGCCGGCAATCGCCGCTTTCACCGTTGCGGCGTCGGCGATCGCACTTGCGGGAGCGAGCGAGGCGGCGCCGGACGATGCGTGCCTCAGGGCGCCGAAGGGCGTCGCGCCGCAAGGACAGCATTGGTATTACCGCACCGAGCGGCCCTCGGTGCGCAAATGCTGGTACCTCGCCGAGAAGGGCCTGACGGTCACGCAGCGCGCGGCGGCGCGAACGGCGCCGCAGGATGAATCCGACGAAGAGACGGATACGCCGGCGACCCCGCTGGCAAGTGCGCCTGTAGCGCCTGCCGCGAAAGGTTTGCCTGCGCCGGCGGCGAATGTGTCGCCTACGCCGGTGGCAAGCGCTCCAGCCGCCCCACCTGCGGAGCCCCCGGCGCCGGTCATCACCACACTCACGACGCGCAATGTGAGCAATCCAAGCGAGATCGCGCGGGCGCCAATCGCCTCGGATTCGACGCCGACGCCCGCGGCGAATTTGGCGCTCACCACGACTGCCGTCGCCGAAGCAACTCCGGCTGGAGCGGTGAGCACGCTCGTCGAACGCATGTCAGGCGACAAGCAAGCGCTAGCCGCTGTTGCCGAACAGCCTCCGGCCGCACCGGCGACCGGCGTCGCGATCAGCGAGCCTGCGGGCGAGTCCACCGAGACGATGTCGACGTTGCAACTGCTGCTCGGCGCGATCGCCCTCACCGGCTTCCTCGCGAGCGGTCTGTTCCTCGTCATGGCTCTGCTGCGGCGGCGCAGCGATGTGCTCAACGTGCGGCGCGAAACCGACGCGCTGCCGTTCGAAGAATCGCCGGAGATGGCGGCCGAAGAAGAGGGTCCGGCGTTTCAGCCGCTGCGCGCACTCGACCCGATCCGTCAGCGCGACCTCGATCCGATGCGTCAGCACGACGACGTCGACGAGATCCTGCAGCGCCTCGCCCGCCGGCGGCGCGCCGCGTAGCCGGAGGATCTGCCTGAGCGCGGGTGACCGCGCTCACGGCACCACGGCGAAGAACAGGAACACCGCAAAGATCACCAGATGCACGATGCCTTGCAGCACCGTGGTGCGGCCGGTGCCGAGCGTGATCACGCCGAGAAGCAGGGTCAGCGCCAGCAGGAGCTGGTCCTTCGGACCGAGCCCGAGCTCGAGCGGCGTGTGCAGGACAATCGCGACCACCGCGACCACCGGGATGGTCAGCCCAATCGATGCGAGTGCGGAGCCGAGCGCGAGGTTCAGGCTGGTCTGCAGCCGGTTGAGCCGCGCGGCGCGAACTGCCGCCAGGCTCTCCGGCAGCAGTACGAGTGCCGCGATGATGATCCCGACGACGGCCTTCGGCACGTTCGCGCGCTCGATCGCGCTCTCCACCGCCGGCGTGAGCGACTTGGCGAGGCCGACGATCGCGATCAGGGCGAGAAGCAGCAGCACCAGGCTGACGAGGGCGGTCGTGTTGGACGGGACCGGCGCATGCGCTTCCTCCGAATCGCTATCGAGCGGCAGGAAGTAGTCGCGATGGCGCATCGTCTGCACAAAAACAAAAGAAACGTAGAGCACCAGCGAGACAATGCCGGCGAAGACAAGCTGCGACATGCTGAACACCGGGCCGGGCGCGGTCGTCGCGACGTTGGGCAGGATCAGCGTCAGCGTGGTGAGCGCGGCGAGCACGGCGAGGGCGGCGCTCGCACCATGCAGATGAAAGCCCTGCTCGTGATGGCGCGCGCCGCCCCAGAGCAGGCAGAGGCCGACGATGCCGTTGCACACGATCATCACGGCGGCGAAAACCGTGTCGCGCGCGAGCCCGGCCTTTTCGGCGGGTGCCGCGATCATCACCGACACGATCAGCGCCACCTCGATGACCGTCACTGCCACGGCAAGGACCAGCGTGCCGAACGGCTCGCCGGTCCGGTGCGCGACCACCTCGGCGTGATAGACCGCCGCGAACACGGTGGCGATCAGGACCGCCCCGGCCGCGGCGTCCATGACGCCGCCGCGGACAAAGAGCGACAGCAGAAAGACCACCCAGGCAAGCAGCGGCCAGGCCCATGCCCACCAGGGTGTTCGCGCGTGCGCCATGCGAGCCTTCCCTTAACCGTCGGAGGAAAGGCTTAGCACGGCTTGCGCAAGTTTTGACTCTCCGCTGCCGAAAGAGCCGCGATGTTTTCTTAGCGCTACGACGGCAGGCGGAACGCCTGGCGCGCGAGCAGCTTCCAGCCGTCGGCCTGCTTCTGCCACACCTGCAGCGCGCCGACGCGCGCCGTACCGGGCTTGCCACCGGATTCCGTCTCGGCCGTGAAGATGTGGCGCGCAATCGCATTCGGGCCCGCGACCGTAACCGAAGGCTCCAGCAAGTTGATCGATTTGTAGATCGTCTTCTTGCTGGCGATGACGTCGATGTACTGCGCCTTCGATTCCAGCACGCCGCTCGAGTGACCGTAGCTAAGTTGATCGGACACCAGCGCTGCGAGCTTGTCCTTGTCGGCTTCGAGCATCGCCTTGCGCAGATTCTCGATCGCCTGATTGACTGCCGCCTCTTCGTTGTCGGCGAGCGTGAAGCCTGAACTGCCGAGCACCAGCGCGCCCGCGAGCGCCAAACGCCGCGTCATTGTCATGTGTCGCCTCCCTGATGGTTCGGATGGCCGCTTGCCGCGGCGATCCGGGGGCAATTCAAGTCCCGATTTCGAGGCGGCGCAATGGCCGGTGCATGACCGGCGGTCCTCGGGGACCTCGCTACCGCGACCGCATTAGGATAGCGTCACCAATCCAATCGTTCGGACCGCGATGACGTATTCCAGGCGCGATGCGCTCAAGACGTTTGCCGCCGGCTTGCTTTTCGCCGGACCCGCTCGCGCGGCCGCGCCCCCGCCGACCGACGTCACGCCCGAGCTGATCGCGGCGGCGCGCCGCGAGGGCAAGATCGCGCTCTACTCCGGGCTCGATCTCCCGCTCTCCGAGAAGCTCGCGAAAGGCTTCGAGGCAAAATATCCGGGCATCGCGGTGCGCGTCGAGCGCTCGGGCGCGGAGCGCATCTTCCAGCGCATCGGCCAGGAGCAGGCGAGCCGCATCAACGCGGCCGATGTCGTGATCAGCACCGACGCCGGGCACTTCGTCGCCTGGAAGCGGACGGGCTTGCTCGCGCCCTTCGTGCCGCAGGATGTGGCGCAGCACTTTGCGGCGGACGATCGCGATGCGGACGGGATGCATGCGACGCTGTGCTTCTCGCTCAGCGGGCTCGGCTACAACACAAAGCTCGTGAAGCCCGAGGATGCGCCGAAGCGCTTCGCCGACCTGCTCGATCCGAAATGGAGGGGCCGGATCGTCAAGGCGCATCCCTCCTACAGCGGCACGATCCTGACGACGACCTATGCGCTGTCGCAGACGCTCGGCTGGTCGTTTTACGAGAAGCTCGCGGAGCAGCGCGTGATGCAGGTCCAGTCGGCCGGCGACCCGCCGAAGAAGCTCGCGCTCGGCGAGCGCGCCGTGCAGGCGGACGGCGTCGATGCGATCCTCGAGCAGCTAAAGGAGCAGGGCCAGCCGGTCGAGTTCGTGTATGCGGCGGAAGGCACGCCGCTGATCACCACGCCCGGCGGGATTCTGAGTAGTGCACCCAATCCCAATGCCGCGCGATTGTTCTACAGCTACCTGTGCGGCCCCGACGGGCAGCAGATCTTCGTCGAGGGCAACCGGCATTCGCCGCATCTGCTGGTAAAGCCGAAGCCGGGGCGCACGCCGCTCTCGGCGGTGAAGCTGCTCCGGAGCGATCCGGCGGCGGTCGAGGCCGAAAGCGAGCAGGTGAAGGCGCGCTACGCCAAGCTGTTCCGGGTGTGATGGCAAAGAAAAAGCCGCGCGGCACGAGTCCGCGCGGCCCTCACTTGACCGACGCTGTCGATCAATCGTCGCGCTCGCGCCCGCCTTCGGCTGCGGCAAACGCCGCAGCGAGCGCACCGGCGAGCATCGCGCCTGCCATCCAGAACGCGAGCTTGGCGCCGGCCTTGCGCGCCTCGTCCGCGGCATTCTTTGCCTGCGTGATCACCTGATCGACGCGCCGCTCGGCCTGGTCTTGCGGCAGACCGGTACGGGCAGCGACACGTTGAGCGACATAAGTGCGATCGGCAGGCGACAGAACCGAGCCGCCTGTCAGTGAGCGTGTCACGATGCGCCCGACCTCCTCATTCGACTGCTGTGCGCCCGGTGAGGCCGGCGGTGCGGTCGGATTGTCGGAGCGGAACAGCATGTCGGTGTAGTAGGAAGTGTCGGGCACGAGCGCGGGATTGCTGGCTGCGCCCTTCGCGGCGCCTCCGACAAGCGATGTCGCGGTAATTCCGACCACCAGCGCGATCAGCACCGTGGCGAATGCCCACGCGAGGAAGCCGTGCGCGGAATCGCGGAAATACGTCTCGTCGCTGTGCAGCCCGACCCAGCGGGTGCGCAGCCGCCCGGCAAGCAAGCCGCCGAGTGCGGAGGCCGCGATCGAAATCAGGCAGAGGCTGATGCCCACCGCGACCGAGATCGTCGTGCCCGAGGGCGGAGAGTTGGCCCAGGGGTTCGTCACCGAAAGTCCAATGCCCGTCCCAAGCTGGAACAGAAAGAGCGAAAAGCCGGCGGCCGCAACTCCGCCCGCTGCGATCGCCCCCCACGAGACTGCGGATGTTTGCGATTCGTCGGGGATTGCCACGACGTCTTCGGTAATCAGGGTAGCCATGAATTCAGTCTCCTTGTGCGGCAATGCCCGAAGCCGCACGCAGGCAACAATGTGGCGTGCGTTGGGTTCCGTGTTTGTGCGCGGAGGGGAACCAAAATACGGCTCCGGATTTAGTGACGGATAACAACACCGGAGGGAAACCATGAGTTTCGGAAAAGGCGCTTTGCTTTGGCTGATCGGAATCCCGCTGCCAATCATCCTGCTGCTGGCGCTGTTCTGGCGCTGAGCGGAGGAGCGATCCTGGAATGACAAAACCCCGGCTGTGAAGCCGGGGTTTTCGTTTGGTCACGTGCTCTGGCATGCCCAGGGGACCTTCGTGGCGTCCCGATCGCCATTAGGTATCGCTCCGCAGCGCTGGATTCCCCCGCTTGGCGTCCTACATTCTCCCCAGCATCCGCACGGGGAGACGCATGGCGCTAGCGCCCGCTGCACCAACGATCTTCGAAACGCGCCGCGCGCAGATGTTTCCGACGCTGGAGGCATCCGATATCGAGCGCATGCGCCGGTTCGGCACGACCTGCCGCTATGCGGCGGGCGAAGCGCTGGTGCGGGTCGGTGAGGTCGGCCGCGGGCTGACCATCATCCTCTCCGGCAAGGTCGACATGACGCGGCATGACGGGGGCCACCAGGGCGAATTGATCGTGACGCACGCGCCCGGCAGCTTCATGGGCGAGTTGGCGACGCTCTCGGCCCGTCCTGCTCTGGTCGACGGTTTCGCGGTCGAGGCGGTCGAGGCGCTGATCATTCCGCCCGAGAAGCTCCGCGCATTGCTCGTCGCCGAGGCCGAGCTTGGTGAGCGGATCATGCGCGCGCTGATTCTGCGCCGCATGGGATTGCTCGAGACCGGCACGGGCGGGCCGATCATCGTCGGACGCGCCGGCAGCGGCGACGTGTTGCGCCTGCAGGGCTTCCTGCGGCGCAACGGCCATCCATTCCAGGCACTCGATTCCGAGGAGGACCCGTGCGGCCGCACGCTGGTCGAGCGCTTCCATGTCGATCCGAGCCAGATGCCGATCGTGCTCTGCCCGGGCGGACAGCTTCTGCGCAATCCGAGCGAGATGGAGCTGGCGCGCTGCATCGGCCTTGTCTCGGCCGTCGATGCGAACAGGCTTTACGACGTCGCGATCGTCGGCGCCGGCCCCGCCGGACTTGCCACCGCGGTCTATGCGGCGTCCGAAGGCCTCTCGGTCGCCGTACTCGACTGCCGCGCCTTCGGCGGCCAGGCCGGCGCCTCCGCGCGTATCGAGAACTACCTCGGCTTTCCGACCGGCATCACCGGCATGGCGCTGATGGGCCGCGCCTATAATCAGGCGCAGAAGTTCGGCGCCGAACTGTCGATCCCGATCGAGGTGAAACGGCTCGCCGCGAATGGCAGAGGATTTTCGCTCGCGCTTTCCTGCGAGGAAAGCCTCAAAGCCCGCGCGGTCGTGCTCGCCTGCGGGGCGGAATATCGCCGACTCGATGTTTCGAACCTCGAAGAGTTCGAGGCCTGCGTGCACTACTGGGCCTCACCCCTGGAAGCAAAGCTCTGCGCCGACCGGGACGTCGCGCTGGTCGGCGCCGGCAATTCAGCCGGACAGGCCGCGGTGTATCTCGCGGACCACGTGGCAAAGGTGTGGATGATCGTGCGCACGCGCGACCTCGCCGACAGCATGTCGCGCTATCTCGTCGACCGCATCGCCGCACAGCCCAATATCGAGGTGGTGACGCAGGCGAACATCACCGCCCTCGAAGGCCGCGGCGGCGTGCTGGAGGCGATCCGCTGGTGCGACAAGTCCGGTGCGGAGACGCAGTGCCCGATCGGCCACCTGTTCCTGCTGATCGGAGCCGCACCCAACACGAAATGGCTCGCCGGCTCGGGCGTTGCGACCGACGCGAAGGGCTTCATCCTCACCGGCGCGGACGCCGGCAAGGATGCAAGGTCGCTCGAGACCAGCCGCCCCGGTGTCTATGCGATCGGTGACGTCCGGTTCAATTCGGTGAAGCGCGTCGGCGCCGCGATCGGCGAAGGCGCGCAGGTCGTCGCCGCGCTGCACGCGTATCTCGCGGCGCACTGACTCCTATTGCCGCATGGACCGGCGCGAGGCGACTGGCTAAGTTCGCCGCCAAAGGCGACGCAAAGAACATCCGGAGGACCCTCATGGACCGGCGAACGCTGGTGGCGCTCTGCGCGCTTGGAACCCTTGCCCTCACCACGGCACCCGCGCCCGCACAGACCCAAACCTGGCCGCAGCGCAGCGTGCGATTCCTTGTGCCGCTTGGACCGGGATCCGGCGTCGACATCACGGCGCGGCTGATCGCCGACAAGCTTTCCGCCAAGTGGGGCAAGCCGGTCGTGGTCGAGAACAAGCCGGGCGGTGACGCCATCGTGGCGATCACGGCCTTCACCGGCGCGAACGACGATCACACGCTCCTGATGGCGCCGACCTCGACATTCACCGCGCACCCGTACCTGCACGAGAAGCTGCCTTACGACATGAAGGAGCTCGTGCCGATCGTGCGGGTGAGCAACACGGTGATCGCCATTGGTGTGCCGGCCTCGCTCGGCATCAATTCGCTCGACGACCTGATCAAGCGCGCCAAGGCCGAGCCGGGTAAGCTGAACATGGCCTCGGCGACCGGCGCGAACGATTTCGTCGTGGCCGGATTCCTCAAGCAGGGGAACGTCGACATTGCGCGCGTGCCGTATCGCGACACCGTGCAGGCCATCAACGATCTCGCGGAAGGCCGCATCCAGCTTTACGTCGCCGCCTACGCGATCCTGCGGCCGCAGATGCAGGCCGGGAAGGTGAAGGCGATCGCATTGCTGAACAACGAGCGTGCGCCGATGATTTCCGAAGTGCCGACCGTACGTGAGGCCGGTCACCCGAGCTTGAGCATGGACGGGCTGGTCGGCCTGTTCGGCCCGAAGGAAATGCCGAAGGATGTGCGCGACCGCATCGCCGCCGATGTGATTGCTGCGGCGAGCGACACGGAGTTGTCCGGCAAGATCGGCGCGACCGGACAGATCGTCCGTCCGGGCGGCGCGGATGAGTTCGCCAAGGAGATCGATTTGCAGACCAGGATCGTCTCCGATTCCGCGGCGGCCGCCGGTATCCGGCGGATGTTGCAGAATTAACTCCGATGTCATCCCGGAAGCCGCGCAGCGGCTATCCGGGATCCGGTAAACACCGACAGCGCGTGTTCGCACGATCTGTGTTCACTGGATCCCGGCTCTCGCTGCGCTCGGCCGGGATGACAACCTTCGGAGCTGGCATAAGCGGAGCGCGTCACGATGATCATCGACCTCTACACGCACATTCTCCCGGACGCCTTCTTCCGGGAGATGTCGCGCGTCTCGCCGAAGCTCCAAAACATCGGCGCGCGGCTGCGCGGCGTGAAGAAGCTGTTCGATCTCGAGGCGCGCTTCGCCGAGATGGATACGCTCGGCGATTACGCCCAAGTGATCTCGCTGCCCAATCCGCCGCTCGAGGAGATCGCGCAGGGCGAAACAGCGGCACTTCTGGCGCGGGTTGCCAACGACGCGATGGCAGAGCTCGTTGCGCAGCACCCGAAACGCTTTCCGGCTTTCGTCGCCGCGGTGTCGCTCGATGACGTCGATGCGGCGCTGAAAGAGGCCGAGCGCGCGGTCAAGACGCTTGGCGCGCGCGGCATCCAGATCTTCACCAACATCGCCGGTCATCCGCTCGACGAAGAACGATTCCAGCCGGTGTTCGCCGCGATGGCCGCTCACGATTTGCCGATCTGGCTGCATCCGGCGCGCACCGCCGCGATGCCGGACTACGCGGCCGAGACAAAATCGCGCTTCGAGATGTGGTGGTGCTTCGGCTGGCCCTACGAGACCAGCGTCGCGATGGCGCGGCTTGTGTTCTCCGGCGTGTTCGACCGCCACCCGGGGCTGAAGATCGTCACGCATCATCTCGGCGGCGGCATGATCCCGTTCTTCGACGGGCGCATCGGTGCCGGCATGGAGGTGCTCGGCTCGCGCACCTCGGATGAGGACTACTCGCACGTGCTGACATCGCTGAAGCGCCCGCACCTCGATTACTTCCGCGAGTTCTATGCCGACACCGCCCTGTTCGGCGCCGGCAACGGGCTGATCTGCGGGCTCGATTTCTTCGGCGCCGACCGCGTGGTATTCTCAACCGACGCGCCGCTCGGGCCGATCGCCAAGACCATCGCCGCGGTCGAGGCGCTCGATCTCGAGCGTCAAGCGCACGAGAAAATCATGCGTGGGAATGCCGAGCGGCTGATGAAGATGAAGCTAAGCTAACCATCTCCCGCTCATGCCCGCGAAAAGCGGGCATCCAGTTCTTTCTTTTCTTGGCTCTGGGTCCCCGCTGGAGTTTATCCCCGACTTGATCGGGGACGGGGACGAGCGAACCCGAGTTAGCTCGCGCGCCGCAGCGCAGCGGGCTCCGGTTTGGCGGCAGGCCGCCGCGCGTTCAAGAACCGCCGTCCCGCCGCGGTGACGACCACGATGGTGCCCTGCCCCGCCACCGGCTTGCGCATCACGAGGCTGCGCTCGATCGCGTCCTCCCACACCGTGAGTCTCGGGCACGATGTGCGCCATGCGTCGAGCATCTCTGCGTAGGTGCGCGGTTCCTTGGCGACCCATTCGACCAGGTCGACCACAAGCGATTCCGGTGCGTCAGTCATGTCAGCCTCGCAAATCGGATTCTAGCAAATCCGCGACGCGAAAGACATGGCTCCCTCCCGGCGAACCGAGAGAGGGCCAGAGCGCGCGTCGGGTCTTGAGTGGGGGGACTTCAAGCCGGCGCGCTGGTGAGGCGCCCCGGCAGATTGATCATCTGCGTCAGCACCATCAGGGCTGAGACGACCGCGAACAGCGTGAGCGCGCCGATCAGCAGCGAGTAGGTCTCGAGCCCGAGCAGCACGTAGATGAACGCGAACAGGCTCGCGAGCATCAGCGCGAACAGGAATGCGGGCATGAAGCGGCGCGCGACCGCCGCGGTGTAGAGCGTGGATTGCAAGAGCACGAGGCTCGCGGCCACGAGATAGCCGTTGGTGTAGCCGATCGGCTCAGCGAGCGAGAGCAGCAGCAGCGAGAACAGCGACAGCGACACGCCGAGCAGTCCGTATTGCACGACGTGGATGCGCAAGCGCGACAGCACCTCGAAGAAGAAATAGGTCGCGAACGAGAGGATGATAAACAACAGGCCGTACTTTGCGACGCGATTGATCATGCGATAGATCGGCGTTGCCTGGATCAACTCCACGCCGACGGTGGGCCCCTTCCACATCGTGCCGTCGATGATGCCGTTCGACGACGTGATGCGCGGCGAGCCGAACTCAACGGTCTGCCAGGTCGCCTCGAAACCGTCGGCCGATATGGTGGAGCTGAGCGGAAGCGTATTGCCGTTGAAGCTCGGGCTCGGCCACGGCGAGCGGAATGTCGCGGCGAGCTCCTTGCCGGGATATTGCAAGGTGAACGATCCGGTGCCGCGCAGCGTCACGGCGGATTTGAACTGCATGCGCGTGCTCGCCGCGCCGGCCGCGGGAAGCGGCGCGTTGGCCAGCACGAGTGCGGCACCGCGGCAGGGATATTCCAGACGCACCGCTTCGAGGCAGGGCACCCATTGCTGCTCGGCGCCGTCGATCGCAATGTTGTCGGTCGAGCGCAGGCCGGTGAGGCTCGACGCCGCGCCGAACGCGATCATGGCCTCGTTCCACAGGAAGCGCGCGTCCTTTTCGGTGACGAACTCGCGCAGGCGTGCCTCCGCCGGCACCACGAAGGACCCCTGCATGTCGATCTTGGCGTCATACACGGTTGCGCGGAACAGGCCGCGGCGGCGCTCCTGCGGAGCGAGGTTCGCGGTGAAATCAAGCCGCGCCGGCGCGACTTTGACGTACTGGCGCTGCTGCGACGGGCCGCTCTGATACGGAATGACGAGCGTTGGGCTGTAGAGATTCTGCTCCGGCCCCCAGTTGCGCGTGAACTCCGCCCGTACGCCCGCCTCACGCTGCTCGCGCTCCTCGATAAGGTTCGAGATCACCATGTTGGGCAGAAGGGTCGCGATCGCGATGCCGGCGACGAGCAGGATCTTGTGAAGCGAGAGCGAGGTGTAGTCGGGTGCGGCGCGCGGCGGCTTCGGCGGGATCGGTTGGCCGACCGGCGCGTCGGCCTGCGGAAACGGCTCGTAAGTATCGGTCATGCTTCTCCCTCGCTTGAATCATTCTGCCGCGACCATGAGCCCGCCGAAGCGGCGCTCGCGTCCGCGATACTCCACGACGGCCGCGCGCAATTGCTCGGCGCCGAAGTCTGGCCACATCGTGTCGGTGAACAGCAGCTCCGCGTAGGCGCACTCCCAGAGCAGGAAATCGGAGAGGCGCTTTTCGCCGCCGGCGCGGATCAAGAAGTCGACGTCGCGGCCGCTGCCGTGGCCGAGGCGCGCGAGCAGCCGCGTGAACACGGGGCGCGCCGGCGAGTGATCGCCGAGCCAGACGGTTGCGGCATTCGCGATCGCGTCGCGCGCCGAGTAGTCGATCGCGACGGTGAGATCGAGGCGGAAGTTGCGCGCCGTGGCGCGCTCGGCTGCCGCGATCTCGTCGGCTAACCCATCCGGCAGGCGATCGCGCCGGCCGATCACTTTGAGCCGCACGCCGTTCTCCATGAGGCGTTGCACGTCGCGGCGCAGATACTTGCGCAACAGCAGCATCAGCACCTCGACCTCGAGCGGCGGACGCCGCCAGTTGTCGGAGGAGAACGCGAACAGCGTGAGCGCCGAGATGCCGAGCGCTGGCGCCGCCTCGACGACGCGGCGCACCGCCTCGATCCCTTCGCGATGGCCGGCGCTGCGCGGCAGGTCGCGGC
>JBAVXH010000220.1:0-41232 GCA_049698215.1 Xanthobacteraceae bacterium
CTCCGGCGGCGCGCCGTCGGCCCTGCACAACAATTGCTCGGGCAAGCATGCGGGCTTTCTCTGTGTCGCATGCGCGGCGGGCGTGGAGCCTCGCGGCTATGTGTCGGCCGAACACGCCGTGCAGCACGAGGTGTGCGGCGCACTTGAGGGGCTGACCGGCGTCGGCTTGAGCTCGGATCAGTGCGGCATCGACGGCTGCTCGATCCCGACCTGGGCGGTGCCGCTGACGGCGCTCGCGCATGCGTTTGCACGATTCGGGACGGGGCAGGGGCTTGCGCCGGAACGCGCCAAGGCGGCGACGCGCATCCGCGCCGCCTGTGCGGCGCAGCCCTATTACGTCGCCGGCACTGGCCGCTTCTGCACCGAGATCATGAAGCAGTTCGGCGCGCGTGTGCTGGCCAAGACCGGGGCCGAAGGCGTGTTCTGCGGCGTGTTGCCGGAGCTGGGTCTCGGCATTGCGCTCAAGTGCGATGATGGCGCGACGCGCGCTGCCGAGGTCGTGATGGCGGCGACGATTGCGCGGTTTCTGCCGATGGCGAAGGAGGAGCGCGGCGCGCTGGATCGCTTCCTGCGGCCGACGTTGCGCAACTGGAATGGGATTGAGGTGGGGGGACTGAGGCCCAGCGACGCGTTGGTTCAGGGCCAGCGCGGTGGGTGACTACCCAATGGCACCGAGGGCCGTGCCCAGTGCGGAGGCGTTTCGGACATCGTCGCGGCATGACGCACGGCGGTGAGCTGGCCGAAACCCGAAGCGCTCTCCTCCAGCCGGTCGCGCACGTCGTGTAAGCCCGGATCGGGCGCGGCGAGCCCATCGATGCGCCCCAGCCCGCGGATCCAGTGACCGGTCTGCGCAAGCGAGACGCGCACGTGCCAGCTTCCGCCCTCGGTGGCGCGGCGCGCCAGCGCCGTCATCGCGCCGAACGCCATCAGATAGCCGCTCGCATGATCGATCGCCTGGCAGGGCAGGGGTTTTGGCTGCGTGGCCCCCGCCGCTTCCGCCTCCGCATGGTTGATGCCGTTGGCGTTCTGCACCAGCGAGTCGAAGCCACGTCGGCTTGCCCACGGACCTTCGTGGCCGTAGGCGCAGAGCGACACGTAGACGATGCCCGGCCGCAGCCGCGCGACCTCCTCGGGACCGAAACCATTGCCCTTCACGGCGCCCGGCCGGTAGCCCTGGACGAAGATGTCGGCGTCTCGCGCAAGCGCCGCGAGCGTCTCGCGGCCACTCGGCTCGCGCAGATCGACAAAGGTCGAGAGCTTGCCGCGCCCGTTGTCCATCACCAGCGGCATCATCTGCGGCAGATGCGCGGCGGTGACAAGCATCACCTCCGCGCCGTGGACGCTGAGCGTGCGCCCACACACCGGACCGGCGATGACGCGCGTGAGGTCGAGCACGCGCACGCCGGAAAGTGGGCGGTCGCCGGATGGCAGGGGCCGCGGCGGCGCATCGCCGATCCTTTCGATCGAGAACACGGGCAGCTCCGCAACGGCGCGTCCTTGTGGATGCGCGTCCCACTCGGCGAAGGAGCGCGTCATGGTGACGACCAGCCCGGCCTCGGCAGCGGCCGTTTCGAGCTTTTCCGCTTCCCAGCCATCAAGTGCGCGCTGCACCGCTTCGCGCGAATAGTCGCAGCGGAGCAGCTTCAGAACGCCGTCGCGATGATGCGGAAAATTCGTGTGCAGCCGCACCCAGCGTCCGTCGCCGCAGCGATAGAGCCCTGCGATCTTGTCCCAGACCTCGCCGGCGGCTTTGCCCTCGACGCGCATATAGCGTTCGCTGCGAAACTCGATCGCGGCATTCCGCATGTCGACGCTGACCTCCTGCCGCTGCCGGGTTCGCAGCCGCCACAGCTCGGCCGCCGCCAGCGCTGACGCCGCGATGCTCGCCTGCGCCGCGCTGCACACGGCAAATGAGGAGGGAAGCGCGGGTTCGGCGCCGGTCAAGCTCACGGCATCGAGCGCGGCGTCGGGCTGATCCGCGAGCCGCCATAGTGCGGCGAGCGCTTCTTTCGAATTGGGATTATTCATGCGCCGACTGTATCGGCGCAAGGCCGGTGCCGCTAGCGCACGCGGTTGCCGTTGATCGCAAGCTGCGCGTAGCGCGCCGCGCCCTCGCGCGCGAGGTCGCCGGTCATGGCGCGGCGCTGGTCCATGCCGACGATCGCACCATTTTTGGTGCCGGAAATTAGGTTGTCGGCGATCACCGCCGAGCCGGCGCCCGGCGTGACCGACACCGCAATGCCGACCCCCGCGCTACGCACGACGTTGCCCGTCACGCTGACGTCGCGCAGGTACTGGCCCCACCCGACCGAAATGCCCGCAACCGGCGCGTTCTCGATGATGTTGCCGGTGACCGCCGTGTCTGCTTCGACGCCGATGCCGATGCCGTTGCCATCGTTCGGATCGGTACCCACCGGGCGCTTCGGGATGAGATTACGGATCAGGTTGCCCTGCACCACCGCGAGCCGGCCGCCCTGGTTGAAGTTGGTCACCGCCACGCCGATGGCAGCCCCATCGATGGTGTTGTTGGCGATTACCGCGCCCTCGAACCCGAACTCCGCATAGATCGCGACTTCGCCGAGGCCCGTGCACGTGTTGTTGGTGATCTGGATGTTCGAGGCCGCATTGCCACGCACCGCCGAGAACGCCGCATTGCGGATGCGGTTGCCGCGCACGGTCACATTGTGGGCGCGAAACACGTTGATGGCGTTGCCGTTCTGCCCCGAGCCGCCCGACTGCGCGGCGGTATCCTCGATGCGGTTGTCGAGCACTTGCGTTCCATCGTCGCCGGGCGCCGAGCGCCAGACCTGGATGCCATTGTTGAAAGCATTGCGAATGGTGTTGCGCGCGATCACGAGGCCGCGCGAGTCGAGCGCGTGGATCGCGGCGGCAAGCGCGCCAGTGATCGTGGTGCCGGTGATCTCGCCCTCGATCCCTTCGAGCACGATGCCGTTGCGGCCCGCGCCGACCACTTCGCAGTCGCGGATCGCGATGCCGCGCCCGTTCGCGAGCTGGATCAGGCCTGAATTCTCCGGCAGGGCCTTGCCGCTGCCGTCGAACGTGATGCCCGAAAGCAGGATGTAGTCCGCGCCGCGCGCGACGACGATCGGCGCACTGTCGATCGCGACGATGCGCGTTGCGCCGGGCACGCCGACGAGCCGCGCGCCGGTCGGCAGCACAAGGCCACGCGCCCGATAAACGCCGGGCGCGAGGATCAGCGGCAGCCGCGCACCGGCAGTACGGTCGATGGCGCGCTGTAGTGCCTCGGTCTGGTCTTCGTTTCCGTTGAAGCGAACGCCGAGATGAACTGCCTCGACCCCGAGGCCCGACACCGGCACGGTGCTCGAGGTTGCGGGGGCGGGCGCGGCGACAGCCTCGGTGGCGCCGAAGGCGCCGGTTGTGGCGGCTGCTCCGATGAAGTGGCGGCGGTCGATGGCCATGGCGTTCCTCAATGTGAGGAGCGCTACGCTTCAAGAACCGCGCCCCGCGGCCTGTACCGGGGCGGGACAGCGTCTCAAGGTTAACGGCGTTGCGCAGCGAGCAAGGCCAGCAGAATGGCTTCGCCAGCGCGAAGAAGCGCGGCCTGAGACATGCGGCGCTTGCGTCCCGGAGGGCGGCGGCCGTTCGCGACGGGTGGGATGTGGATGAACTGCGCAAGGGGCGTTCCGGATCGGGACGCTTCCAGCGCGCGCCAGTAGACATAGTTGCAGAGATAGCGCCCCGCATTGCGCGAAAGGCGGGTGCGGACGCGGCTTGCGTTCGATGCAGCGAGCAGGTGGGCGAATGCGGCTTGGCCGCGTTGCGATGGCTTGGCGCGCACGATAGTGCGCTCGCTTGGGCGATAGCCGGTCACATCTGGAAACAGGATCGAGCGTACGTTGCGCGCGAGCGTCTCGACGCGCACGAAAGGCGTGCGTGCGGCGAGTCCAAACATCAGCACGATGTCGGGTTTGTGCTTCGCCATCAGCTTCGGCAGGTCGCTGTCGACCGCCGCATAGCTAGTCTCGAAGACATGCACTGCCCGTTTCACATCGGCGAATGCCGGCCGACGTCTTTTCGCGACCGCGCGCGCCAGCGGCCCGCTCGGATTGAAGGGCGCGCCCGGGAAGCGGCCAAAGCCGGTGATGAGCACGGTGGTCATCATACTCCCAGCGCTGCCGCGATCTCGTCGACCGCAAGCGCGGGCGACAGCCTGCCCTCGGCGACCGACCTCTCGATCGCCGGCAGCCGCGCCTTCAGCTTCGCGTCGGTCTTCAGCCGCCAGTGAATGCGATCCTCCAGCATTGCCCACATCCATTTGACTTGCTGCTCGCGGCGGCGCGCGGCGAATTCGCCTGTGGCGGTGAGCTGCTGGCGGTGCGCCTGCACTTTCTCCCACAGCGCCGCAATGCCGTCGCCGGTGAGCGCCGAGTAGGTCGTGACCGGCGGCGCCCAGTTCGGTGAGCGCGGGGTGAGGATGTGCAGCGCTGCGCGGTATTCGCCGGCCGCCGCGCGGGCGCGCTTGATGTTGTCGCCGTCGGCCTTGTTCACCGCGATCATGTCGGCAAGCTCGACCACGCCCTTCTTGATGCCCTGCAATTCGTCGCCCGCGCCGGGCAGCATCAGCGCGAGAAAGAAGTCGGTCATGTCGGCGACCGCCGTCTCGGACTGTCCGATGCCGACCGTCTCGACCAGGATTACATCGAAGCCGGCCGCTTCGCAGATCAGCATGGTCTCGCGCGTCTTCGCAGCAACGCCGCCGAGCGTCCCGGCGGCAGGCGAGGGGCGGATGAAAGCATGCTCGTCGTTGGCAAGCCGCGCCATCCGGGTCTTGTCACCGAGAATGGAGCCGCCGGTGCGGGTGGACGAAGGGTCGACTGCCAGCACCGCGACCTTGTGGCCCTTGCCGGTCAGATAGGTGCCGAGCGCATCGATGGTGGTCGACTTGCCGACCCCCGGTGAGCCGGTGATGCCCACCCGCGTTGCCTTCCCGGTCTCGGGCAGCAGTTCCTGCACCAGCCGGTGGGCTTGTTGCTGATGATCCGCGCGCTTGCTCTCGACCAGCGTGATCGCGCGGGCAAGCATCGCTCGGTTGCCGCTGCGCAGGCGAGAGGCGAGGGAGGGCATGTCGAGGGGGGCAGAAGCCATGATCAAGGATGGGACGGGAGCAGAGAGATGTGTAGCCGCTTCGCCGCATTACGCATTGCGCGGTCGAGCGTCGCGAGTGTGGCGCGACGCTGCAATGTCAATTGAACATAGGCCGCGTCATAGGCGGTCAAGTCGTGCGTCGTGGCGAACTGGGCCAGAGGTGTAATTTCATCGAGATCGATCGGCGATTCCACGCGGATATCGAGCAGGTCCAACTGGTCTAAAATACGATGAAAACCGTCAACCGCGAGTCTTCCGGCACGAATCTCGGAACGGAGCGCATTGCTGACTTCGACCGGCCAGTGACTGGGAACGCGGACAGATGTATCGGCCAAGGCATCGTATGCGTCACGCGCAACCGAGCGTCTGTTTTCTCCGATCAGCCACTCGACCATCAGGGATGCATCGAGCACGATCAACGTTGACCCTCTCTGATGCGGGCTTTGATTTCCTCGCGTGTCAGCTTGACATCAAACGTGTCGGCAATCGCTCGGATCTCCTCCAGTGCCCGCCGACGTCCCGCGACCTCCTCGGCGGTGTAAGGCCGCTCCGCGTGGTTCATCTGCACCAGCCGCGCGACCGGCTTGCCGTGGCGCGTGAGGACGACTTCGCCGCCTTTCTCGACCTCTTCGACGAGGCTGGAAAGGTTCGTCTTGGCTTCGAACATCCCAACGTGCTTCATGGCGATAATCTAGCTAGTCTAGCTAGATTCGTCCAGATGGTGGATAAGAGGGCTATTCGGCCGCGGAGACCGCCTGCGTCCTCCGCTCCGCAAACTTCCGCCGCACCCAAACCAACGCCGGCCAGGCGAACGCCGCAATGGTGCAGGTTGCGAGGATCGCCGAGATCGGCCGCTCGAAGAAGGGCAGGATCGAGCCGTCGGACTTGATCAGCGAGGTGACGAAGGCCTGCTCCACCATCGTGCCCATCACGATGCCGAGCACCATGGCGGCGACCGGATAGCCGTTTTCCTCCATGACGTAGCCGATCACGCCGAAGGTCGCGACGGTGACGACACCGAACAGGTTGTTGCCGATCGCGAACGAGCCGACCGCGCAGCACAACATGATCACCGGCATCACCGAGGCACGCGGGGCGCGCAGCACATGCACCGCCATGCGGATCATGATGATGCCGAGCGGGATCATGATGATGTTGGCGATGATGAACATGATGTAGATCGCGTACATGCTCGACGCTTTTTCGGTGAACAGGGTCGGACCCGGATTGAGGCCCTTCATGTAGAGCACGCCGATCGCGATCGCCGCGATGGTGTCGCCCGGAATGCCGAACAGCAGCGACGGCACCCAGCCGGAGGCGATGCTCGCATTGTTGCTGGCGCCGGCTTCGACCAGGCCCTCGACGTGTCCGGTGCCGAACTTCTCCGGCGTCTTGGAGAAGCGCTTCGACATTGCGTAGGACACCCACGCCGCCATATCGGCGCCCGCGCCGGGCAGCACGCCGATGATGATGCCGACGATGTTTCCGCGCGTCATTTGCCAGTGGTACATCTTGGTCAGCATCCACTGGCCCGCCATGATGCTTCCGAACTTGCGCTTCGGGATCGGCGGTGGCTCCGGCGTGAGCATCGCGCGCATCACCTGCGCGACAGCGAACACGCCGACCAGCGCCGGAATCGCCTCGATGCCACCAAACAGATCGACAAACCCGAACGTGAAGCGCGGGACCCCGCCGGGATTCTCGATTCCGATGCAGGCCACGAGCAGGCCGATGAGCATGGCGGCGATCGCCTTCACGGGCGAGGAACGCGCGACCAGCGTGGCGCACATCAGGCCGAGGAAGGCGAGCCAGAAATACTCGAAAGTCGAGAACGACAGCGCGATTTCGGCGAGCGGCGGCGCCAGCACCATCAGCGAGAGCGTGCCCGCGATGCCGCCGACCGCCGAGAACCATACGCCGGCGCCGAGCGCGAGCTCGGCCTCGCCCTTGCGCGTCATCGCGTAGGCTTCGTCCGCATAAGCGGCGGAGGCCGGTGTGCCGGGAATGCGGAGCAGCGCCCCCGGGATGTCGCCGGAGAAGATCGCCATCGAGGATGCTGCGACGATCGTGGCGATCGCCGCGATGGGCGAGAGGTAGAACGTCACGGGCACGAGCAGGGCGGTCGCCATCGTGGCCGAGAGGCCGGGCAGCGAGCCGATGACGAGCCCGTACACCGATGCGGCCAACATCGCGATGACGACCTCCCAAGTGGCGAGAAGCTGAAACGCCTCGATCAGGGTCTTCAGCATCGCGTCACCACGGCATCGGAATGAGGCCGACCGGGAGCGGCACCCGCAGCAGCTTGTAGAAGATGAGATGGATGCCGATCGGCGCCAGGATCGCAAGCGGGATCGCAAGCTTCAGCCGCGCGCCGAGCGCGGTCGAGGTCAGAAGCACGATCAGGCCGGCGGTCAGAATGAAGCCCAGCCGCTCGGCCGCGACCACATAGAAAATCAGCAGGGCGGGCGGCAGCAGCGCGCGCAGGCCGTAGAGCTTTCCGCGCTTGACGACGGCCGCTTCCTGTCCCGACTCGAGTGGAACGAGCTCTTCCTCGTCCTCGAACGAGTGCCCGATCCCGAACGCGATCATCAGGCCGCAGATCGCAAGCCCGATGCCGATGACGAGCGGAAACACGTTTGGCCCGACCGGCTGCCCCGGCACGGGAGGCAGCAGCCATCCGCCGTACGCGGCGAGCGATCCAAGACCGACGAGGAAGAGGCCGGTGACGCGATCGGGCAAACGCATAAGCACCCCATCTCCGGCCGGGCTGCCGCCCGGCTTCCCAAAACGACCGGCGGGCGATGGACGCCCGCCGTTGTTAATGACAATCAGGTCTTCGCGAGCCCCGCGGCCTTCATGGCGTCGCCCATTTGCGCGTCGCCCTTGTCCATGAAGCTCGCGAACTCTCCCGCGTCGCCCCACACCACGCCGAAGCCGCGGTTGCTCATGAAATCCTTGAACTCCTTCGAGTCGTAGACCTTCTTGAGCGATCCGGTGAGCTTGGTGGCGATATCCTGCGGCAGGCCCTTCGGGCCCGCGATGCCGCGCCACGCGCCGGTCGAATAGTCGATGCCGGCGGCTTCCTTCAAGGTCGGCACATCCGGGAAGGCGCTGTTGCGGTTCGGCGCCATGATGGCGAGCGCGCGGGCCTTGCCGGCCTCGATCAGCGCGCGTGCTTCCGGCACCGAGCAGGTGGTCAGGTCGAGACCGCCCGCCGCGAGATCCTGCATTGCGGGTGCGGCTCCGTTCGACGGGACCCACGCGACGTGATTGGGGGCTAGCCCCATCGCCTTCAGCCAGCCGACCAGCGCGAGATGCCAGATGCCGCCCTGGCCGGTGCCGGAGGCCTTCATCTTGCCGGCGGGCGCCGCCTTGATGCCGTCGGACAATTCCTTGATGGTCTTGTAGGGCGACGACGCGTTCACCTGGATGCCAGGCGGATCTTCGTTCATCAGCGCGAGCGGCGTGTAGCTCTTCGGGCCGAGTTCGGTCAGGCCCTGCCAGTGCATCATGGTGATTTCGACGGTGATCATGCCGATGGTGTAGCCATCCGGGGCCCCCGTCGCGATGCCCGAGTGCCCGACCACGCCGGAGCCGCCGGTGCGGTTGACCACGTTGAACGGTTGGCCGAGGTCCTTTTCGAGCAGCGCTGCCACGATGCGCGCGGTCGCGTCGGTGCCACCGCCCGCGCCCCACGGCACGATCACGGTGACAGGTCGGGCCGGATAGGCTTGCGCCAGCGCGGGCATCGGGAAGCCGAGGCCTGCGCCGGTCGCTGCCGCCGCGGCGGATGCCGCAAACGTGCGGCGGGTCAATTTGGTCATGATCTCCTCCCTCAAGCGCGAGCCTGTTGCGGCCCTTCGTGTTCGATCTCTAACATGCTAGCGCTCGCCGCAAGGGCGAAGCAAGAAGAGCAAATGCCGCGCAAAGTTGAACACTTGGCGGCCGATCCGGAACCGAATCGAACGCACGCCGTTCTTTGCTGAATCGGTGGCACGATGACTCTTCTGGCGAAGATCCGGTCCAGGCTGGCGGGCCTTTTTGGCTCGGGTGCCCCTGCGCGGCCGGATCACGATTCTGACCTCGCCACCCAGGAAGCCCTGCGCGATTCCGAGGAGCGCCTTCGCCTGGTGCGCCGCGCCACCGGGCTCGGCATGTACGAAATCGACTGGCTCTTGCGGCGGCGCTACTGGTCGCCTGAGCTGCGCGAAATCCTGCGTGTGCCGCCCGATTTTGACATCAACACCGACACCGACCTGCTCGAGCGCATCATCCCGACGGACATGCGCACGCGCTTTCGCGAGAAACTGCAGGCGTCGCTCGCGCCGGAAAGCGGGGGCGACTACGAGGACGAGCACCGCATCACCCGCTTCGACGGCACGACGGGATGGATCCTGCTGCGCGGCAAGACCTTCTTTCAGGATGCGCCGAGCGGGAAACGGCCGACGCGCTCGATCGGGCTGATTGTCGACATCACGGATCGCAAGGTCGGCGAGGAAGCCAATGCGCTGCATGCCTCGACCGTGCACTCCTCGACGGATGCAATCTTCTCGATCGATCCTGATCTGATCATCAAGACATGGAACGGCGGCGCGGAACGCCTTTACGGCTACACGGCCGCCGAAGCGATCGGCCGGCCGCTCAAGATGATCTGCCCTGATGAATTGCGCGAGGAGCAATCCGGGCTCTACGCGCAAACGATGAATGGCAAGCCGGTCCTGCTGGAGACGGTACGGCGTCACAAGGATGGCCATCTCATTCCGGTCGGCATTTCCGGATCGCCGATTTTCGCAGCCGACGGCCGCGTCACGGGCGTTGCGGCAGTTCACCGCGACATGACCGAGAACCGCGAGTTCAAGGAGCACCTGGGGTTCACGCTGCGCGAGCTCTCGCACCGGACCAAGAACCTGCTCGCCGTGGTTCAGGGGCTTGCGCGCATGATCGCGCGTCGCTCCGATGGCCTCGACGAATTTGAAGCGCGCTTCCGCGGCTGCATCCAGGCATTGGCCCACAGTCACGATCTCCTGGTGCAGCACGACTGGCAGGGCGCGACACTGCAGGAATTGTTGCAGGTCCAGCTCGCGCCGTTCGGCGGGATGGATACGAAGAAAATCATGCTGCGCGGGCCGGAGGTCTTCCTCACGCCTTCCGCGATGCAGTCGCTCGGGCTGATCATGCACGAGCTCGCCACCAACGCGACCAAGCATGGCGCGCTCTCGATGCCGGGAGGCTCGGTCGCGGTCGACTGGATGCGCGATCCGGCGGATCAGGGGGTGACGATGGTCTGGCAGGAACAGGGCGGCCCGCCGGTCGCGGAGCCGACGCGCAAAGGCTTCGGCCAAGTGATGTTCGAGCGGATCGGAGCCTCGCTCGACGGCAGCATCACCACCGACTTTCGCCCCGAGGGCTTTGTCTGCACCGTGACGGTCGCCGCCAACAACTTGATTCCGGAAGCGCGGCTCGCGCCCCTTACAGCGCCTCGGCCGGAAGCAAGGTTGCATTGAGAGGGCTAATGTTCTAGCTGGATCAATATGTTGAGAGGGCCTGTTGGATTACCGCAACAGCTTGCTTCGGATATCGCTTTAACTAATTTTTCGTCGCCAACGCCGCGCAAAATCAGTTATGGTCGCGCCGGGTGGAAGGTGCGGGAGAATTTCATGCGTCGGCTCGCGACGTCCACTTGGCTTGTCTGCGCTTCCCTAGCCACCGCCCTCCAGCTTAGTGCCGCAGCCGCCTCCGACCTCGTCTGGGAGGTCGAGAACCCGTTCCGGTTCTTCAAGAAATCGTCGGCGTTCGCGCTGCATGAGAAGGCCTACGACGCGGTGCGCGGCAAGCCGGAGACGCCATTGCCCGCCAATATCGTGTGGCGCACCGAGCGGCGGCTGAACGATCCGGACTGCGCCGACAAGTCGAGCCCGGGTCGCTGCTACGATACCAAGCGTGCGGGCTACGAGCGCTCGCGCCTCGGCTGGGCGGCACAGACGCTCGAGTCGACCTGCTATGAGCGCAACTCGCGCCCGTTCCGCTACATGGGGATGTGCGAGCGGCAATATTCGTGGGGCAGCGCGAAGGAAGACTACGTCCTGCCCGAGGCGCACACCGTTAGCCTGACGCTTTCGCCCGAGCACCTCGCCGAAGCCGGCACCGGCGAGTGCACCTTCTCGTGGCTGCCGCGCGCGGGTGCTGGCAAGGGCGAGACCGTCAAGCAGCCCTGCAAGAAGCAATTCGTCATCAAGCGCCTTCTGTACTCACCCGACAGCAAGGTCTCCGGTGCGAACGTCAAGGTCACGTTGCCGGACGGGCGCGATCTCACCGAAACCGTGATCGTCGAAGACGTGCTCGTCGTCGCGATCGGCGACTCGTTCATGTCGGGGGAGAGCAATCCGGATCGCCCGGTGTCGTTCAGCCCGTCGCGCGAGATGGTCTACGACCCGATCATCGCCAACAACCGCGATCAACTGGCCTCGCGCGGCCCCGAGAAGAGCTTTAAGGCGAATTCTTTCGGGCTCGCGTCCGTCGACAGCGCTTTCGACGTCAAGAGCCTGCCCCGGCGGCGGATGGACGACGAAGCCAAGGGGCTCATCTACCGGCCGAATTCGGCCGAATTCCAGGCCGCGTTTGACCAGGGGGGCTCGCAGTGGCTCTCGGCCGACTGCCACCGCTCGCAGTACGGCTATCCGTTCCGCGTCGGCATCAACATGGCGCTGGAAAACCGGCACCGCGCCGTGACGCTTGTGAGTGTCGCGTGCTCCGGCGCGGACGTGACCGGCCTGTTCATGGATCATGACGCACGCGAGCGCATGAGCGAGAAGGGCGGCGCTAAGGTCCCGCCGCAACTCGACCAGCTTGCCGACCTGATCTGCCGCGGCGGCGCCAAAGGCCGTACGCAGGCCGCAAGCTACACGCTGCCGACCTACAAGTATGGCAGCACCGGCATTTCGGCCCAGACGATTGCCAAGCAATGGTGCCCGCCCGCCAATCGCAAGCGGCCGATCGACCTCGTGCTGCTGTCGATCGGCGGCAACGACATCGGGTTCGGCGCTGTCGCGCTCTATGCGACGATCGAAAATGCGCGCGACCTTGCGCCGATCGCGGGGCTCGTCGGCGGCGAGATTCGCTTCGGGCCGGATGTTGCCAACGCCTATCTCGCCGTGCTCGATAAGCGCATCAAGGCGGTGCGTGACGCGCTGGTCGACGGCTTCGGCGTCGAGCCGTCGCGCGTGCTGCAGAACGCCTACGAGCCGATCCAGTTCGACGAGGTCGGCGGGTATTGCGGCGCGCAGCCGACGCTCGGCATGGACGTGCATCCTTCGCTCAAGGTGAACAAGGGCCGGTTGAACGAGGCCGCCAATGTCGCCGCCGACCTGCAGAAGCGGCTTGAGTGCATGGCGTCGGTGAAGAACCGCCGAGATTGCCCGGCCAATCTTGCCACCGGCTCAGGAACCGGCTTCCGCTTCATCACGGATCACGTTGCAGACTTCTCCAAGCGCGGCATCTGCGCGCGCGACCCAACCCGCGCGCTGATCGATCAGGCCTCGATGAAGATGCCGCGGCGCTCGAAGCTGACGTCGGACTGGGAGCCCTACACCCCGGCGGGCGTGCTGCCCTATGCGCACCGCTGGCGGCTGATCCACAATCCGAACGACGCGTTCCTGACCGCGAATACGCACCGCGAGGGCATCTCGCCGTTCGATATTCTCCAGCCGGCCTTTGCGGCGCTGACCTCGGGCGCATTCCACCCGACCGCCGAGGCACACGCGATCGTTGCCGACCATGTGATGCGCCACGTGCGCACGATCCTCGACAAGGAGAAGAAGACGATCGTCGAGGGACGGTTGAACTGACGCGCAGGTCCTCATCCTGAGGAGCCATGCCAAAAGCGCGTTTACGCGCGTCTGCGACGCGCTATGGCATGGCGTCTCGAAGGATGGCCGCGCGGGCCATGGTTCGAGACGCGCTGCTCCGCAGCGCTCCTCACCATGAGGACCGGCGCTACTCCCGCAGCATGCGTGACGGCGGATCGCTGAGCTTCAGCCCGGCAAAGAATCCGGCCGGGTCCGCGACATTGTCGATGAAGCATTCGTACTGGCCGCGGATTTCAACGCGCGCAGCGGCAAGTATTGCCTTGTCCTGCTTGTCGCACTCGACCACGTAAACCAGCGCCTCGCGGCCATTGATCCTGAACAGCGCGTAGCCATAGCCCTTCTTGTCGGTGTTGGGTTGCGGCATCCCTCCCACCTGCGCGACAAAGAGACCGCCTTCGATCGGGTGAAAGCTCACCGGATTGACCGCGCCCTTCTCGTTGACGAAGTCGTAGAGGCTTCCGCGCTGGCGGATCTCCATGTACTCGGACGGCTTGCTCTGGTCGCCGTATTGCTCGAACAGGCCGTAGCGGCCGGATTCGAGTGCGCGCACCCCGCTCTCCGGTGGGAACATCGGGCGGTCGGAGCCAAAGCAGCCTGAAAGAAGGACGCCGAGCGCCAGCGCGAGAACGGTCGTTAGGCGATGCATGGAGAACCTTTCTATCGGCACGCGCCGCTATTCAGACGCGATAGGGGCCGAACATGGCCAGAATGAAGAGTCCGGAGCCATTGCACACGCGACTACACTCTGCGATTTTATAATGCCATTACTGGTACTGCGAGTGGTGACATGAGCACTCAGCCTCCCGGAACTGCCACCTCAAATGGCGTGCGCTTCGCCGACAGGTACCCCAACGTTCTCTACTATCTGATCGCCGCAATCTGCGTGGCGCTGCTGATCGTCGAAGTCACCGGCATGCGTACGCTGAACGGCGTGACCATTGCGGTTCTCGTCGGCCTCACATTGCTTGCGCTCCTGGCGCCGAACATCGAAAGCCTGACGATCGGCAAGGACGGCGTGGTCGCGGCTCTGAAGAAGGGGATCGCCGAAAATTCAAACAAGATCGACGCGACCAAGACGGCCGCGCGCGAAATCGACACACAGCTCGATCAGAAGATCACGCAGATCTTTGAGGAACTGAAGGCGCTGCGGCTCGGGACGGCGCCGCGGGCTCCGCCCAGTGTGACGGAGATCACACGTGACCCGGCCAAGCCCGAGATCAAGCCGATCACTGACGAGAACGATCCGCAGCGCGGCCGCTTCGGCGGCAAGGAAGAGTCGAATGGCCGGCTCCTGTCCGCGATGGTCGAGCCTTCGACGGTCAATCCCAAGTGGTGCAAGGTCGAATTTAAGGTCGCGAGGGTCGGCAATGCTTCCCCTTTGACGGGGAACGTCGAGTTCTATCTGCACGACACTTTCCGGCCCGACCACTACACCGTTCCGGTCCTGAAAGGCGAGGCCACGCTGTCGCTGCGCGCGGTGGGCGCCTTCACGGCCGGCGCGGTTGCCGACGAAGGACACACGCTACTCGAACTCGATCTCGAGAAGAGCGAAAACGTCGTCGCTCCGGCCGATTGGCGGGCGCGGTAAACTACTCCGCCGCCGCCCGCTCGTGCCCGAGCCGCCGGTTGAGCGACTGCACCAGCTCCGCGGCGGCTTCCGCGATCACGGTGCCGGGAGGAAAGATCGCCTCGGCGCCGGCGGCCTTCAGCGAGTCGTAGTCCTGCGGCGGCACCACGCCGCCGACCACGATCATGATGTCGCCGCGGCCTTGCTTCTCCAGCTCGGCTTTCACTTCAGGAACGAGCGTCAGATGTCCGGCCGCGAGTGACGACACGCCGATCACGTGCACATCGTTCTCGACCGCCTGGCGCGCGGCCTCGGCGGGCGTCGCAAAAAGGGGACCCACGTCCACATCGAAGCCGAGATCGGCGAAGGCGGAGGCGATCACCTTCTGCCCGCGATCATGGCCGTCCTGCCCGATCTTGGCGACGAGGATGCGCGGGCGGCGGCCTTCGTCCTGCTCGAACGCAGCGACGAGCTTCTGCACGCGCGCGACCGCATCGGTCATGCCGACCTCCCGCTTGTAGACGCCGGACAATGTCTTGATCTCGGCGCGATGGCGCCCGAACACTTTCTCCATCGCCATCGAGATTTCCCCGACCGTCGCCTTGGCGCGCGCCGCATCGACTGCGAGCGCCAAGAGATTGCCGTTGCCGCGATCGGCCGCGCGTGTGAGCGCCGCGAGCGCGTCCTCGACCGCCTTCGGATCGCGCTCGGCTTTGAGCCGCGCGAGCTTGTCGAGCTGCAGGCGGCGCACCGCCGAGTTGTTCACCTTGAGCACGTCGATCGGCTTCTCTTCGGTCGCGCGATACTTGTTGACGCCGATGATCGACTGCACGCCGCTATCGATGCGCCCCTGCGCCTTGGCGGCGGCTTCCTCGATGCGCAGCTTGGGAATGCCGGCCTCGATCGCCTTCGCCATGCCGCCGAGCTCTTCGACCTCCTCGATGTGGCCCCACGCCTTCTTGGCAAGCTCGGCGGTCAGGCGCTCGACATAGAACGAGCCGCCCCACGGGTCGGCGATGCGCGTGGTGCCGCTCTCCTGCTGCAGGAAGAGCTGCGTGTTGCGCGCGATGCGGGCGGAGAACTCGGATGGCAGCGCGAGCGCCTCGTCGAGCGCGTTCGTATGCAGCGACTGGGTGTGACCCTGCGTCGCCGCCATTGCCTCGATCGCGGTGCGCACCACGTTGTTGTAGACGTCCTGTGCGGTGAGCGACCAGCCGCTCGTCTGCGAATGCGTGCGCAGCGAGAGCGAACGCGCATCCTTCGCGCCCTCCTGCTTCATCAGCTTCGCCCAGATGAGGCGTGCCGCGCGCAGCTTGGCGACCTCCATGAAGAAGTTCATGCCGATCGCCCAGAAGAAGCTTAAGCGTGGGGCAAAACGATCGATGTCGAGCCCGGCCTTCTGCCCGGCGCGCACGTATTCGACGCCGTCGGCAAGCGTGTAGGCGAGCTCGAGGTCTTGCGTCGCGCCCGCCTCCTGCATGTGGTAGCCGGAGATCGAGATCGAGTTGAATTTCGGCATGTGCTCGGAGGCGAACGCGAAGATGTCCGAGATGATGCGCATCGAAGGTGCGGGCGGATAGATGTAGGTGTTCCGCACCATGAATTCTTTGAGGATGTCGTTCTGGATCGTGCCGGTGAGCTTCTCGGGCGGAACGCCCTGTTCCTCCGCAGCCACGATGTAGAGCGCGAGCACGGGGAGCACCGCGCCGTTCATGGTCATCGACACGCTCATCTGGTCGAGCGGGATACCGGAGAACAGCGTGCGCATGTCGTAGATCGAGTCGATCGCGACGCCCGCCATGCCGACGTCGCCCGACACGCGCGGGTGGTCCGAGTCGTAGCCGCGATGGGTCGCGAGATCGAACGCGACCGAGAGGCCCCTCTGTCCGGCCGCGAGGTTGCGGCGATAGAAGGCGTTGCTGTCCTCAGCGGTCGAGAAGCCCGCGTACTGGCGCACCGTCCACGGTTGCGTCACGTACATGGCGGGGTAGGGGCCGCGCAGATAAGGCGCGATGCCCGGATAGGTATCGAGGAAATCGAGGCCCTTGAGATCGTCGGGACCGTAGGAGGGCTTCACCGGAATGCCTTCGGGCGTGAGCCACGGCGAGCCGCCCGCCACCGCCGCGTCGACGCGGGTATCGGCGAAGTCAACGGACGAGAAATCGGGAACCTGACTCATGACCCTGATATCCTACCACACCGCGCTGGACGGGAATGATACCACGCACTGCCCCCGGGCGTCCCGACAACGGAGAACGGCATGCAGCGTATGACCTTCGGCGGACTCGATCTGTGCGTGATCGATCCCCATGAACGGGACACACGCTACATCTACGACGAGATTTTTGTTTCCCAGATCTACGACCACCCGGAGATACGCATTCCGAAGCATCCCGTTATCATGGATGTCGGAGCCAATATCGGGCTCTATTGCCTCTGGGCGCACCGGCGCTACCAGCCACGCGACATCTACTGCTACGAGGCGAGCCCGCGCACCTTCCCGTATCTTTCGGCCAACGCAAAAAGCCTCGTTGATTCCGAAATCACCCGCGCGCACCTGTTCAACCGCGCCTTGTCGCGCCAAAGCGGGCAGCAGTTGACGCTCTATCAGTCGCCGCTGGTGTCCGGCATCAGCACATTGCTTGACAGGGACAAGGTTCGGTGGGTTCAGGGGCTGACCGCGAGCGGCGAGATCATGACGCACGAAGTCGTCACCTCGACGGTCTCGGACGAGCTTGCGGCCAACAAGATCGCGAGCCTCGATCTGCTCAAGATCGATGTCGAAGGCTTCTTCATGGAAGTGCTGAAGGGCATCTCCGAACCGGACTTTGCCAGGATCAGCAATATCGTGGTCGAGGTCGACTACTCGGATCAGATAGGCGTGAGTGCGGACGACGTCGAGGCGCTGCTGGCCGCAAGGGGCTACCGGACCGATCGCCGCGAGGACCTTTTCTACGCGTGGCAGCGCTAGGTTCTCTCAGCCGGGGATGCCGGGCAACGCCTGGGTTTCGGTGAGCAAGGCGATGGCATCGCAACCAACGAAGATGAAGCCGGTGATGCCAGCCTGCTTCAGCGCACCTTCGATCTCGCCCGGGCGGCCGGCCAGATAGATTTGCTGGGCCGCGGCGGCCTTCAGCGCCTTGGCAGCCTCAACCGCCTCGGTCGCATACACCTTGTCGGACGAGCAGAGACAGGCGAGTTTCGCGCCGGACGCCTTGAACGCGGCGATCATATCCTCGCGGCTTGCGAAGCCGTCGTTGGAAACCGCTTCGATCCCGCCCGCCTCGAAGAAATTCCTGGCGTAGAGCGTGCGGACGGTGAAGTCCGCAAGCTTGCCGAGATTGGCGAGGAACACTTTCGGCCGCGCGCCGGTTTTCTCGAGAACTTGATCCGAAGCATCGCGCAACCGCTCGAATGGCGCTGCGAGGCGGACGCGCGGCAGCGCCGCGAACGCAGGAGGCTCGATCCCGCCGCTTGCCGGGCGTGGGGCAACATCTTCGACATGCACCGCCGTTTCGCGAATATCGGGAAACTCGCTCGTCCCGGTCAGCGCATCCTTGCGCCGCGCGACGCTCTTCTCACGTTCAGCGCGCGTGGCGGCGACCTTCTGCTGGATCAAGCCCTTTTCGAGTGCCACGGGCGCGCCGCCAGCTTGCTCGATCTCTTGAAACAGGGTCCACGCTGCGGCGCAGAGCTGCTGCGTTAGGTCTTCGATTGCGCCGGAGCCCGCAGTCGGGTCGCTGACCTTCGCCAGGTTCGACTCCTCCAGCAGGACCAGCTGCGTGTTGCGCGCGATGCGGCGGGCAAAGCTGTCGGGCAAGCCGATCGCGGCCGTGAATGGCAGCACTGTGATCGCGTCGGCACCACCCACACCCGCGGCGAACACCGCAATCGTGGAGCGCAGCAGGTTCACGTAAGGGTCGCGGCGCGTCATCATGCGCCAAGCCGTCTCGGCGGAGACGTAGGCAGGTGCCGGCGTCAGCCCGCAGGCCTCTCCGACACGCGCCCATAATTTCCGGATGGCGCGGAATTTCGCGATGGTGAGGAACTGGTCGGCATCCGCCGCAAGGCGGAAGTAGATCATGCGCCGCGCGGCGTCGAGCGGAAGCCCTGCCGCCTCGAGCGCGCGCAAATAGGTGACCGCGCTGCCGAGCGCGAAAGCGAGCTCCTGCGCCTCCGAGCCGCCGGCATTGTGGATGACGCGCCCATCGGCGACCGCGAACGGCCCGCGGAAGCCGTCGCCGGCAAGCTCCTTCACCAGGCCTGCAAAGTAGGGTGCGAGTTCATTCCATGGGCGTACCGTGCTGCCGGTCGCAGCCATGTGTCCGAGCGGATTGAGCGCCGCCCGCATCTCGACGTTTTCGGGCGCGATCGCGCGCTTTTTCACCAGCGTGGCGAAGCTCTTCGCGGCGTCGCGGGTCGCGGCGCTCACGTTGAAGTCGACGATCACGCCCGCATCGAGGTAGACGCCATCAAGCACGCGCTCCAAGGTTTCGAGCGAGCTGTCGAGGCCGTAGCCATTGGCGTTGATCGAGCCTTTGCAGACGATGGTGAGCCCGGTCGCGCCGTTTTCCAGATCGTGGAGCGCCTGCGCGTTGGCGGCGGCCGGATCGGGATGATCGACCCGCTGCATCACGCTCCAGGGGGCGCCCGGCGCACGCGCCGCCACCGGCCCGGCGTCCGCCACGCGCGGATAGAGCGGCTGGATCGCCAGGCCGTCGTAGGTGCGGGAGACGAGCCGCTTATCGAATGGCGCGCCCTTGAGCACGCCATCGACCAGCCTGAGCCACTGCTCGCGCGTGACCGCAGGAAATTCAGAAGCAAATGCAAGCTCTTCGGAGTCGGACATGGCAGCCTTCAAGCGTCACCCAGTCGAATGCAATGAAAGGGCCACAAGGCGCAAGTGCGCCCGCTTCGGAGGGTGCCGCGTCCCGGCCTATGGCGTCAGGGCCGCGATGTACTGATCCTGGAGGTGCTGCCGGATGCGCTCGGGCGCGGCATCGACGATGGCCTGGATAAGGTCGCCGCCCAGCAACGCGAGAGCCAGGGTCGACAGCCGCTCGACCCAGTTCACTTGACTGAGAACGCCGGCGACGATGTCGTCATCCCTGACCGGCTCGTTCGATTGGGTATTGGCGCTTTTCTGGCTAACCGCGAATTTTCCGCCGCGCGGGCAATGAATGAACCAGCCGACGTGCTGATGCCGGACCCCGGCCAAATTCGCAGGCGGCACGGTCGGGACGAGATCGTCACCATGCACGAACCGAAATGTCCGTTTGCCCAACCGCGCGTCGTAGGTGGCGGCGAAATTCCCATCGCCGGCCCGCGGCATGCCGTAGGTGCAAACGGCCTCCGCGGTGCAGTTCATCCGGCTGAGCTCATGGGCGACCGCAACACCGAGCGCGCCGCCGAGGCTGTGGCCGGTCACGAAGAGCTTCAGATTGGCGTGGCTATCGATGATAGGCTTCAGGCGCTGCGCGAACAGGGCCGCGGCATCCGATAGGCCAGTGGACACGCCGGTCGTGGCCGCCGGCAGGGCGGAGAAATTGACGAGCCAATCCTGGATCCGCAACGGATCGGTGCCCGCGAAGGCAATGATGAGTGCGCCGTGGCCGCTGATGACGAGAGCGTCCCGCGTGATGGCTGGCAGAATTGAAACCATCGTCAACGGGACTTGCGGAAAGCCCGTGATGGGGGCCGCCTGTACGAACTCCATATTCCAACGCTGCAGAATGGTTTTCACCTTCTCGACGCTGCTCTGCGACGTACGGGTGTCGAGTTCGTAGGCCAATTGTGAGGCCCACATCAGCGCGCGAGCGGTCGCTGGATGGAAATCGAAATTGGCGTCGAGCGTCGGCTGAAAATTGTCGAACACATTCGGTTCGTAGCGCTGGATTGGCCAAGTCGTGAGAAGACTCATGATAACCCCCGCATAAACGCGCATCGAAAGCCCAATGCGGCTTCGACTTTAGCGTGAAGGATACGCGGTGTCAGCGGCTCGCGGGCAATCGTTCGATTCCGGATTTGTCCAACCGCTCAGCGGCATCGCGGACGCGCCGTCCCGCAATCATCCGGTCCGGTCCAATCTCGGCAAGCGGCACAAGCACGAAGGCGCGCTCGAACAGGCGCGGATGGGGGAGGGTGAGGTCCGGCTCGTTTAGCACCAAGTCGTCGTAGGCGAGCAGGTCGATATCGATGGCCCGCGGACCCCAGCGCTGCTCGCGTGTTCGGTCGCGGCCAAGCGCGCGTTCGACGGCGAAGGCGCGGTCAAGCAGGGCGCGCGGCGGCAACGCGGTCGCGACTGCAATGGCGCAATTGATGAACGGCGGCTGATCCGTCACCCCCCAGGGCGGGGTGCGATAGTCGGAGGACCGGGCGACGAGCTTGACTTCCCTGCCATCGGCGAACTGGCGCATCGCCTCGTTTAGCGTGGCGCGCACGTCGCCGATATTGCCGCCGAGGCCGACGAGCGCCTCCGCCACCTCAACGCGCCTTCTCGATGGCCGCCATGATGCGCAAAGCCTGTACGGTTTCCGCCACATCGTGCACCCGTACGACATCCGCGCCCGCGCGCACGGCCGCAAGACTACCCGCAAGGGAGCCGCCGAGCCGCTCATCCGGTTTGGACGGCGAAATGGCATTGATGAAGCGCTTGCGCGAGAGGCCAATCAGGATCGGCAAGCCAAAGCTTTTCAGTTCGGCCAGCCGCGCAATGACCTCGATGCTCTGCTCCGGCGTCTTGCCGAAGCCGATGCCGGGGTCGAGCACGATGTTTTTGCGCGCGATGCCGGCGTTCGACGCAATATCGAACGAACGCAGGAAGAAGCCCTCGATATCGCTCATGATGTCGAGCGACGGATCGGCTTGCTCGCGATTGTGCATCACGACAACCGGCACGCCGTGTTCGGCCGCGACGCGCGCCATGTCGGGATCGCGCTGCAATCCCCAGACGTCATTCATCACGGTGGCGCCCTGTTCGAGCGCCCAAGCGGCCACCGTGGCCTTGATGGTGTCGATCGAGACAGGCGTCCCCAGTTCGGCGACGGGCCGCAACACGGGGGCGAGCCGGGCGATTTCGTCGTCGAGCGAAACCGGCTGGGCGCCCCCGTAAGGCCGCGTCGATTCCGCGCCGACGTCGATGATGTCGGCGCCTTCGGCGATCATCTCTCTCGCGCGCGCGAGCGTTGTTCGCGGATCGACGTACCGGCCGCCATCCGAAAAGGAGTCCGGCGTGACATTGAGAATGCCCATCACCAGCGGACGACGCTCAGCCAGCAGCCGGTTGAGCACGGTGACGTTTCGCGTGGTGGAATTCGACAACGCCATGGCGCCGCTTTGCGGCGGCGCAGCAGGGGAGTCAAGCGCAGCTAGTAGGTGATCTTCGGCGTCAGCTTCCTGGCGTCCGCGATCCAGTGCTCGACTCGCTTGGTGGTTGGCAACAGGTCGACCCGCTTGCGCTTGGCATTCGCGGCGGCCATCGCTTCGGCCAGCCGACCCGGGTTGCGGTATCTCAATTCCCGTACGGTATCGACGCCTGCATCCTTGAGCAGCTCCGCATAGGGCTCGCGAACGCCCTTGATGCGCATGCGATCCGCCAAATTCGCCCAGCGCAGCACGGTCTGTTCGTCCACACCGAGCTTTTCGGCGAGATTCTTGCGATCTTTGGCCGTCTTCGCCGCTTCGAGCAGCTTTTCGGTGGTCCGAATGTGCTCGGCCCGCAACTTGGCAGCCATCGCAGGCCCGACGCCTGCGATCGACCGGATGGGATAGGACACGCGCTATCTCCTTCGTTCCGACAGAGCGCACAGCGTCGGCGCCGCGCCGGCTGACGCCCGCGGATAGAGTGTCAGGTGAAGTGATCGAGACAGAGTACGCGTGCTAAAGACTGATAGATGATCGGACGTCTTGTGAATGTGGCCATGATCCCCCTCATGCCCCGCACTGCGGCAGGTTGCAAATGATCTTGGACATGCTTCAAGCCAAACTCAAGCACGAGATACAATGAGCGTCGAGAGTATTGCGTAAGGACTTACGTATTCCTCACGAGGCGTGACCGCCACGACACAATTTCGTTTCGGTTGCGCTATGGGTAGTGGAACGATAAGCGACGCTTCACAATGGCGACGGGTGCTGTCGTGCCGTATGATGTGCGCGTGGGCTTGGCGGAGGCGCATCGATGGCTGATCTTGATCAGGACGGAAAGATTTTCGTCGGCAAGAGCGTCAAGCCGGAGTACCTGACACTCCACTATGGCAACCGGCACGGCCTGGTCACGGGTGCGACCGGCACCGGCAAGACCGTCACGCTGCAAGTTCTTGCGGAAGGCTTCTCGCGCGCCGGGGTGTCGGTGTTCGCATCCGACATCAAGGGCGACCTGTCCGGTATCGCGGCGGTCGGCGAGGCGAAAGACGCGTTCGTCAAGCGCGCCAAGGAGCTTGGGTTCGACTATCAGCCCGACGAATTCCCCGTGATCTTCTGGGATCTGTTCGGCGAACAGGGCCATCCGGTGCGCGCCACCATCTCGGAGATGGGACCGCTGCTGCTGGCACGCCTGATGGACCTCAACGACGTGCAGGAGGGGGTCCTCAACATCGCGTTCCGGGTGGCCGACGAGCAGGGCCTATTGCTGCTCGATATGAAGGACTTGCGCGCGATGCTTGGCTTTATTGCCGAGCATGCGGCGGAGCTGACGACCCAGTACGGGAATGTCTCCAAGGCGACCATCGGGACGATCCAGCGCCAGCTTCTGGTCCTGGAAAACCAGGGCGGGACGAAATTCTTCTCCGAGCCGGCGCTCGACCTGAAGGATTTCATGAAAGTCGACCGCGATGGCCGCGGAATCGTCAACATTCTTGCCGCCGACAAGCTGATGGAGAGCCCGCGGCTCTATGCGACGTTCCTGCTGTGGCTTCTGTCCGAGCTGTTCGAGAACCTCCCTGAGGTCGGCGATATCGACAAGCCGAAGGTCGTGTTCTTCTTCGACGAGGCGCACCTTCTGTTCAACGATGCGCCCAAGGCGCTGATGGACAAGATCGAGCAGGTGGTCCGGCTCATCCGCTCCAAAGGGGTCGGCGTCTATTTTGTCACGCAAAACCCGCTCGATGTGCCGGACAAGGTGCTGGCGCAGCTCGGCAACCGGGTTCAGCACGCGCTGCGCGCGTTCACGCCGCGCGATCAGAAGGCGGTGCGCGCCGCCGCCGAGACGTTCCGCGCCAATCCGAAGCTCGAAACAGCGACAGTGATCAGCGAACTCGGCAAAGGCGAGGCGCTGGTGTCGTTCCTTGAGGGCAACGGCACGCCCTCGATGGTCGAGCGCTGCATGGTGCGCCCGCCGTCGGCCCGCGTCGGGCCCGTAGCGCCGGAGGAACGAGCGGCCGTCATCAAGAAGAGCCCCATCAAGGGTAAGTACGATCAGGCGGTCGATTCCGAATCCGCCTACGAGATTCTGATGAAGCGCACCCACGAGACCGCTGCGCCGGCGGGCCAGGGTCAGCCCGGCACGGAGGGCGCGCCGCAAGGCCAAGGCGGCATTCTCGACCAGATCGGCGGGTTTGTCGGCGCGATCTTCGGCACCAACCGTCCCCGTGGTCAGCGCCTTTCGACCGGCCAACTGATCACGCGCCAGATCACCCGCTCGGTGACCAATCAGGTGGCCGGCCAGATCGCGGCCAACATCGGCAAGTCGATTGGCGGCTCGATGGGCGGTTCGGTCGGGCGCGCCATCGTGCGCGGAACGATGGGTGGGATTTTGCGGCGATAGACGGGCGGGAAATTTCGCTTGTCATGCCCCGCGAAGGCGGGGCATCCAGTAGCCACCATTCGGGCGATCCGCGCGGCCTCGATAGATTGGCGTGTACTGGATCGCCCGCCGGAGCTTGTCATCGGGCCGGCCCTTGGCCGGCCCCGTTGGCGGGCGATGACGCCTGCCCTTACGGAGCCCCTATGACCTATGCTGCCCAAGCTTTGCCTGCCGTTCTCGAACGTATCGATGCCGATCTCGACAACAGCCTGAAGCGGCTGTTCGAGCTGATCCGCATTCCGTCGATCTCGACCGACAGCGCGTACAAGGATTTCTGCTGTACTGCGGCCGAGCATGTCGCGAAGGATCTCACCAGCCTCGGTCTCGAATCCGCCGTGCGGCCGACCGCGGGTCATCCGGTCGTCACGGCCAGGAGCAATGGCGCGGCCGCCAACGGGGGCCCGCGCGTCCTGTTCTACGGACACTACGACGTGCAGCCGGTTGATCCGCTCGATCTGTGGAAGACACCGCCGTTCGAGCCCAAGGTCGAAAGCCTGCCCGACGGGCGCAAGATCATTCACGGGCGCGGCGCGTGCGACGACAAAGGCCAGTTCATGACCTTCGTCGAGGCGTTGCGCGCGTACAAGGCGGTGACTGGCAGCATCCCGCTCGACGTCACCATGATGATCGAGGGCGAGGAGGAGTGCGGCTCGAAGAGCCTCTTCGATTTCGTGCGCAGCAATGCGACCGAGTTCAAGCGCGACCTCGCGCTCGTCTGCGACACCGGAATGTGGGACACCAGGACGCCGCTGGTGACAACCTCATTGCGCGGGCTGCTCTACGAAGAGGTGACGATCACCTGCGCGGACCGCGACCTGCACTCCGGCATCTTCGGCGGCGCCGCCGCCAATCCGATCCGCGTGCTCGGCCGTGTCGTTGCCTCGCTGCATGACGAGAACGGCCGCGTGATGGTGCCGGGCTATTACGACGGCGTGCCGGAACTGCCGGCCGACATCAAGGCGGACCTGAAGGCGCTGAACCTGACGCCCGAGCAATTCCTCGGGCAGGTCGGCCTGAAGGTGCCGGCGGGCGAGAAGGACCGCATGCTGATCGAGCAGGTTTCGACGCGCCCGACCTGCGATGTGAATGGCATCGTCGGCGGCTACACCGGCGAGGGCGCCAAGACCGTGATCGCCGGGCAGGCGTCGGCCAAGATCTCGTTCCGCCTGGTTGGCACGCAGAATCCGGAGAAAATCCGCGACAGCTTCCGCGAGTTCGTGCGCAAGCAGCTTCCCGTCGACGCCAAGGCCGAGTTCATCAATCACGCCTGCAGTCCGGCGCTGCAGGTCGCTTACGAAAATCCCGCGCTCGGCAAGGCGCGCGCGGCGCTGACCGAGGAGTGGGGCACCAAGGCGGTCGCGGTCGGCTCGGGCGGCTCGATCCCGATCGTCGGCGACTTCAAGACCGTGCTCGGGATGGACACACTGCTGGTCGGCTTCGGGCTCGACGACGACCGCGTGCATTCGCCGAACGAGAAGTATGATCTCACCTCGTTCCACAAGGGCACGCGCTCCTGGGCGCGCATCATCGCGGCGCTGGCGGGGTAGGGCGCACACTCCGCTCATACCCGCGAAAGCGGGTATCCAGTTCTTTCTTCTGGTCGCTCTGGGTCCCCGCTTCGCGGGGACGAGCGGGGTTCGACCTCGGACCTATTCTCCCATCCACTTTGGTGTGCGCTTGGTCAGGAACGCATCGAGGCCTTCACGAAAATCCTTGCTCATGTAGCACATCAGGATGAGGTCTTCGCCCTCGTCCGCCGACAAGGTCGGCTGGAGCCGGCGCATTGCCTCCTTGGTGGCGCGCAGTGTCAGCGGCGCATGGCTGGCGAGCAGCGTGGCAAGCTCGTCGGCCCGCCGCTGCAGCGCCGCGACGTCCTCGACGACCTCGCTGAGCAGGCCGAGCGCAAGCGCTTCTGGCGCCTCGACGAGGCGCGCCGTGAAGATGATGTCCTTGACGCGCGCGGGCCCGAGCAGTGCCGCGAGGCGGCCGTAATTCGCCATCGAGAGGCAGTTGCCGAGCGTGCGCGCGATCGGGAAACCGAAACGAGCGGTCACGGTCCCGATACGCAGATCGCAGCAGGCAGCGATTGCGGCACCGCCGCCCGTGCAGACGCCCGCGATCGCCGCGACGGTCGGTACGCGGCACTTCTCCAGCACGCCGAGCACGCGGTCGTTGCGTGCTTCGTAGTCGATCGCGTCCTGCGGCGTCGAAAATGCGCGGAACTGGTTGATGTCGGTTCCCGAGGCGAAGGCCTTGTCGCCGGCACCGGTGAAGATCAGGACCTTGATGGCGCGGTTGCCGTTTGCCTCCTCGCAAATCTGCGCAAGGCGCTCGTACATCTCGAAGGTGAACGCGTTGCGCGCCTGCGGCCGGTTGAACGTGACGCGGCCGACCCCCTCGCGGAAGTCGAAAAGGATGTCGTTGTTCTGTTCGGTCATATCTGTCTCCCCGGCCGCTGTCTTTGACGATGCGCCGCGACGGGTCAAGCGATCAACGTGCGTGATGCGACAATGAGAACAATGCATGGGCGGTCCATCGTTCCTGACTGGCCGCTGTGCGGGCGCAGGTGCTAGACCATGGGCAAAGACCGGGAAATCCCATGGACGCCGTGACTGGCCGCGACCGCGCGGCTGAGACCGACTCTCCCTATGCGTGGCGGCGCCTCGCCTGCACGTTGCTGGTCAGTACCATCGGCGGGGTCGGCATGTGGTCGTTCATCGTCGCGCTGCCGACCGTGCAGGCCGACTTCGGCATCACGCGCGCCGACGCGTCGCTGCCCTATACCCTTCTGATGCTGGGCTTTGGGATCGGCGGCATCTTCATGGGGAAGCTTGCCGACCGGCGCGGCATCGTGCCGCCGCTGCTGATTGCCATCGCGGCGCTCGGCGCCGGCTACGTGCTCTCCGCTTTCACGACCAGCATCTGGCAGCTTGCGCTGGTGCATGGGGTTCTGTTGGGGCTGTGCGGGACGTCGGTGATGTTCGCTCCGCTCATGGCCGACATCTCGCACTGGTTCGTGCGCCGGCGAGGCATCGCCATCTCGATCGCGGCCTCGGGCAACTACATCGCCGGCACGATCTGGCCGCCGATCCTCCAGGCGCTGATCGCGTCCATTGGCTGGCGCCAGGCCCACACGATCGTCGGCGTCTTCTGCGTGGTGACGATGCTACCGCTGGTGCTGACGCTACGCCGCAGGCCGGCGACCCATGCGTTGACCCAGATGGGTGCCGCCGCAACTGCCGCGCAAGGGTCGCTCGGAATTTCGCCGAACGCCCTGACGGCGCTGCTCTGGGTCGCGGGTCTTGCGTGCTGCGTCGCCATGTCGATGCCGCAGGTGCACATCGTTGCCTACTGCGCCGACCTCGGCTACGGCGTCGCGCGCGGTGCCGAAATGCTGTCGCTGATGCTGGGCTTCGGTGTTGTCAGCCGCATCGGCTTTGGCTTCATCGCCGACCGCATCGGCGGGCTGGCGACCTTGCTGGTCGGCTCGGTGCTCCAGACCTTCGTCCTCATTCTCTATCTCGGCTTCAGCGGGCTGACATCGCTCTATCTGGTCTCGGCCCTGTTCGGCCTGGTGCAAGGCGGCATCGTGCCGGCCTACGCGATCATCGTGCGCGAATACTTCCCGCCGGCCGAGGCGGGAACGCGCGTCGGCATCGTGATCATGGCGACCCTGGTGGGGATGGCGTTCGGCGGCTGGATATCGGGAGCGATCTTCGATCTCACCGGCTCCTATCTTGCGGCCTTCGCCAATGGTGCGGCCTGGAACCTGCTCAACGCCGCGATCGCGGCCTGGCTGCTGATGCGGGCGAGCCGCACCGGCAGCGGGCGCCTCGCGCCGGCCTAGAGGGCAAGGTCCGCGAGCGCGCTCAGTTCGCGCGCGGCCGCGACGGGCGCGAACTCCGGATACTCATCGGGAAGGTTGGCGCGATTGACCCACACGCAGCGGAAGCCGAACGCGGTCGCGCCCATGACATCCCATCGGTTCGACGAGACGAACGCGACGTCGGCGGGCGCCGCGTTGAAGCGCTCCGTTACCATGGCGTAGACAGCCGGCTGCGGCTTGTAGATGCGGATGGTATCGACCGACAGAACCGTGTCGAGCAGATCGCCGATCCCCGCGGCGCTGACCGCGCCGCTCAGCATGCGCGGGTTGCCATTCGACAGGATCGCGGTCTTTGCGCCTTTCGCTTTCAGGGCTGCGAGCGCGTCACGCGCGTCCGGGAAGGCGTCGAGCTTGAAATAGGCGTCGAGCAGTGCGGGGCGCAGCGACTTGTCCACGGATGGAAAGCGCGCAAAGGCATGATCGAGCGCGCGCTCGGTCAAGGACCAGAAATCGACGTAGTGCCCGGCGGCCGACAGCATCCAGGCATATTCGAGCTGCTTTGTTCGCCAGATTTCGGAGAAGCGGTCCGCCTCCGGCCCGGCGGCAGCGCGGTGACGCGCAATCGCGGCGTGCACATCGAACAGCGTGCCGTAGGCGTCGAAGACGTAGACACGGATGGGCATCACATTCTCCACTGTCATCCCGGCCAAGCGGCCACCCGGATCGGCGCTTCGCGCCGTCTGAGTGCAGGCTCCGGCCGCGCGAGCCGGGACCCATAAATCACAGGTCTGGCCAAGTCGCACGATGGGTCCCGGGTCTCGCGGAGCCTGTCATCGGGCCGCGCTTTGCGCGGACCCGTTGGCTCGCCCGGGATGACAAAGAGAGTGTAGGCGACGCTGATGTCAGCCATCAGCGATTTTCATGGGCAAACCGCGTTGGAAAGCCTTAAACAAGCGCCCGGAACACTAGGGAGCGCGCCGATGGCGGCGAACGGCTGGTCCAAAACCTGGACGTTCTATGAGGGTGACTGGCACGAGGGCAACATCGGCATCGTCGGGCCGCGCACGCATGCGCTGTGGCTTGCCTCCTCGGTGTTCGACGGCGCGCGCGCCTTCGAGGGTGTGACGCCCGATCTCGATCTGCATTGCGAGCGCATCAACAACTCCGCGCCGAAACTCTCGCTCAAGCCGCTTACGACCAAAGAGACCTGGATCGGTCTGGTGGCGGACGGCATGAAGCGCTTCGACAAGAACACGCCGCTCTACATTCGCCCGATGTACTGGGCCGAACATGGCGCGACGCTGACCGGCGTCTCTGCCGATCCGGAATCGACGCGCTGGTGTCTCTGCCTTTACGAAACGCCGATGCCGCCGGAGACGGCCGGCCTCTCGATCACGCTGTCGCCGTTCCGCCGCCCGACCATCGAATGCATGCCGGTCGACGCCAAGGCCGGGTGCCTCTACCCGAACAACGGGCGCGCGCTCGTCGAGGCCAATGCGCGGGGTTTCGACAATTGCCTGCTCGCCGACATGCTCGGCAACGTCGCGGAGCTTGCGACTGCGAACATCTTCTTCGCCAAGGATGGCGTCGTGTATACGCCAGCCGCGAACGGCACGTTCCTTTCCGGCATCACGCGCCACCGCACTATCAAGCTGATGCGCGATGCGGGCGTCACGGTGATCGAAGGCTCGTTCCGCTATTCCGACTTCGAGAACGCCGATGAAATCTTCTCCACCGGCAACTACTCGAAGCTGATGCCCATCGTGCGCATCGATGATCGCTCGCTGCAGCCCGGGCCGTTCTATCGCAAGGCGCGCAAGCTCTACTGGGATTTTGCCCATAGCGCATGATCCCGAAAAGCATGTCCTCGACACCGGTCGGGGATGGGAACCGGTGTTCGGACAAGATCATGCGCAAAAAATCGGATCACGATCCGCGCCCGATGGGAAACGTCATGAAGGCAAGGCCGTGCGTCAGCGCGGATGAGATGCCCGCGGCGCTTGCGCCGATCTGGCACTATTTCGGCCAGAACCCGCCTTCCGATGACGCGATCAAACATTTCAGGCGCGTACTTCCGCATGAGCGGGTGCATGCCGGATTCGACGGTGAGACGATCGTCGCCGGCACGGGTGCGTTCCCGTTCGATCTCATGATTCCGGGCGGACAGGTGAAGGCGGCGGGCGTCACCGTCACGTGTGTGCTGCCGACGCATCGCCGGCGCGGCTACCTGCGCGCGCTGCAGCGCTCGCTGATCGATGACGCCCGCGCGCGCGGCGAGCCGGTCGCGGTGCTGTGGGCGACGGAAGACACGATCTACGGCCAGTTCGGCTACGGCATGGCATCCATGGCGGCGGAGATCGATACGCCGCGCGACCGGGCAGCGCCTTTTGCGCAGATCCCCGTGCGTGGAGACGCGCGGCTGGTGCCGCTTGCGGAAACCGAGGTCTTGGTCGCGCCGATCTACGAACGCGTGACGCGCGTCACCCCCGGCATGTTCTCCCGAACTTCGGCCTGGTGGCAGGACCGGGTGCTGAACGACATGGAATGGAAGCGGCGCGGCGGCGGATTTCTCCAATGCGCCGTGCTGGAGATTGACGGCAGGCCCGCGGCCTATGCGCTCTACCGGATCAATTCCACCTTCGCGCGCGGTGTGCAGACCGGCAACATCTTCGTGGTCGAAGCGATGGGCGACACGCCGGAAGCCGAGAACGCGATCTGGCGTTTTCTCCTCGACATCGACTGGCTCGCCCGCGTCAAGGCGAGCTTCCTGCCGCTCGATCACCCACTGCTGCTGTCGCTCGCCGACCCGCGGCGGCTGAATTTCCTGGTGCGCGAGGGTTTGTGGATCCGGCTGATCGATGCCGGCGCGGCGCTGTCTGCGCGCGGCTATGCGACGGACGATGCGATCGTGGTCGAGGTCGCCGATGAGTTCTGCCCGTGGAATGCCGGACGCTGGCGCATCGCGCGCACCGGGACGGAGAAGACCAATGCCGAGCCGGATCTGGCCTGCGATATCGCTTCGCTCGGCTGCGTCTATCTCGGTGGCTTCACCTTCGCGCAGCTGGCGCGCTCCTTGCGGATGACCGAATTGCGCGCTGGCGCAATCGCGCGCGCCGATGCAATGTTCCGCTCCGACCGCGCGCCCTGGTGCCCGGAACTGTTCTGAGCTTTGAGATGACCGACAAGCCGCCGGACCGCCTTTCGAACGATCCCGACAGCGCCTTCTACGACGCGGCGCTGCTCGAGCGCGGCATCGGCATCCGATTCGCCGGTCAGGAGAAGACCAACGTCGAGGAATATTGCGTGAGCGAAGGCTGGATCCGCGTTGCGGCCGGCAAGGCGTTCGACCGCAAAGGCAAGCCGCTGACCATCAAGCTGAAGGGGCCGGTCGAGGCGTATTTCCGGGACCAGTCGTCGTAGGACCCGCGGCGCAAGAGAAAGGGACGCGCGGTGCGCGGCCCCAAGCTCCCAGCAAAACGGAGCGCTGCCTACTTAGCCGCCACCGCCGGCCCGGGCGAGCGTCTGGTCGACTTCTTCCCAGTTGATCAGGTTGTCCCAGAACGCCTCGAGATACTTCGGCCGGGCGTTGCGGTAGTCGATGTAGTACGAGTGCTCCCACACATCGCAGCCAAGGATCGGCGTGAGGCCTTTGATCAGCGGGCTCTCGCCGTTCGGCGTCTTGTCGATCGACAGTTTGTTCTCCTCGCGAGAATAAGAAATCCAGCACCAGCCGGAGCCGAACTGCCCGACGCCGGCCGCGATGAAGTCGGCCTTCGCCTTGGCGACGCCCCCGAGAGTGCGCTTTATCGCGTTCTCGAGCTTGGCCGGAATCTTGTCGCCGCCGCCGCCGGGCTTCATCCAGTTCCAGAACATGGTGTGGTTGTAATGCTGGCCGGCATTGTTGAACACGGCCGCGTTCTTGCCGAACGAGCCCGTCACGATCTCCTCGAGGTCCTTGCCTTCCCACTCGGTGCCCTTCAGCGCGTTGTTGCCGTTGTTGACGTAGGCGAGGTGGTGCTTGTCGTGGTGAAACTCGAGCGTCTCCTTCGACATGTACGGCGCGAGCGCGTCGTGCGGATAGGGGAGGTCGGGCAGCGTGAAGGCCATGATCAGCTCCTTGGAAAACGGGACCGCTTCTGCTCGCCACGGGGAGGGGATGGGGGCGAGTTCCATCTTCTAGATAGGCCGGGCCAAGTCCGGCGGCAACGCCGTTGTTTGACGCAAAATCCGTGTCGCCCGCGCAACGGTTACCGGCTATCGCCTTGGAAACACTTGCCCTGCGCTCCTGGTTCCTGAAAAGGTGGCGCGGGGGTAGCCTGAATGTACCTGTTACTGCTTCTCGTCGGCGTGGTGCTGGCGGCTGCCGGCGTTGCGATGATGCGTTACGCCGTGCCGATCGAGGACATGTCCAGCGTCGCGCTGTTCCTCTCCGGCGTGGTCGCGATCGTCGGCGCGCTGGTGATCGGCGCGCTCGCGGTTGTGGCGCGCAGCCTCTCCCGGATCGCCGAGCGGCTGGAGATTCAGCCGCTGCCGCTGCCGCCCGTCGCCGCGATTGGACACGAAGATCCCGCTCCGCGACCGGCGCGGCCGCCTGCTGCTGCTGCTGCTGCTGCTGCTGCCCGGCCTTCACTCCTGGGCTGGTTGGGACGTGGTAGCTCGCCAGCGCGGCTGCGGGCGCCGCAACCCCCCGTCACGCCCACAGCCGAACCTTCATCGGGGCAGGTCGATCTTGCTCCGCTCACGCGCGCTGCGGAGCCAACAGCTCCTGCGCCACCACCAGCTCCTGTGGTGCGGCCCGCAGCCAAGCAGGCCGTGCAGCAAAACGGCGCGGCAAGCACGGTCTATCGCTCCGGCGTGATCGACGGGATGGCGTACACGCTGTTCATGGACGGCTCGATCCAGGCCGAGCTGCCGCAGGGCACGGTCAAGTTCGCCAACATCGACGACCTGCAGAAATATCTGCTCGGCAATCGCTAGGGCATGATCCCGAAAAGCATGTCCTCGACACCGATCGGGGATGGATACCGGTTTTCGGACAAGATCATGCCCAAAAAATAGCGCCGTCAGGCTGTTGGCGCCCCCGCGACATCGATCGCGAACGCATAGGACAGTGCCACTTCCTTCAGCCGGTCGAAACGTCCGGCCGCTCCGCCATGCCCTGCCTCCATGTTGGTGCGGAAGGCGAGGAGATTGCTCCCGGTGCCGAGCTCGCGCAGCTTGGCAACCCATTTCGCGGGCTCCCAGTAGGTGACGCGCGGATCGGTGAGACCGGCCAGCACGAGCATCGCCGGATAGTCCTGCGCCCGCACATTGTCGTAGGGCGAATAGGCAAGCATCGTGCGGAAAGCCTGCGCGTCGGCGATCGGATTGCCCCACTCCTGCCATTCAGGCGGCGTGAGCGGCAGCGTGTCGTCGAGCATCGTGTTGATGACATCGACAAAGGGCACGTCCGCGATGATGCCGCCGAACAGATCGGGCCGCATGTTCGCGACCGCGCCCATCAGCAGGCCGCCGGCCGATCCGCCGTGCGCGATGATCTTGCCCGTCGCCGCATAGCCGATCTGGCGCAGATGCTCAGCGGCCGCGATGAAGTCGGTGAACGTGTCCGGCTTCCTGGCAAGCTTGCCGTCCTGGTACCAGTGCCAGCCCTTGTCGGTGCCGCCGCGGATATGCGCGATCGCGTACACAAAGCCGCGATCGACCAGCGACAGGCGGCCGGTCGCAAAGGATGCCGGGATCGCATGACCGTAGGCGCCGTAACCATAGAGGAGGAGCGGCGCCGTGCCGTCCGGCTTCACGTCGCGCCGATGCAGAAGCGAGATCGGTATCATCGCGCCGTCGGGCGCGCGCGCTTGAATCCGGCGCGTCACGTAGGCGGCCGGATCGTGCCCGCTCGGCACCTCCTGCCGCTTGCGCAACGTGCGCGCGCGCGTCTTCAGGTCGTAGTCCCACACCTCGTTGGGCGTGGTCATCGACGAATAGAAGAAGCGCAGCCGGTCGGTCACGAATTCGTAGCCGTCGTCGGCGCCGAGCGCATACGCCTCTTCGGGGAACGCGATGCTGTGCTCTTCGCCGCTCGCGATGTGGCGCACCACGATGCGCGGGAGTGAGTCCTCGCGCTCGAGCCGGATCAGCCAGTCCGACAGCACAATGATGCTGAGCACGAAGATGCCGCGCCGGTGCGCAATGAGATCGCGCCAGTTTTCACGGCCCGGAGCGGACAGCGGAGTCAGCACGACCTTGAAGTCCTCCGCCTTGTCGGCGTTGGTGCGGATCACGAGGCGCTCTTCGCCATCCCAGCTCGGGTGATGCTCGATATCGTACTGCACCGAAGTTTCGCGCGGCGCGACGAGGCGCGGCTGCGCGTCCGGGTTCGCCAGGTCGAGCAGCCAGCTCTCGGATGTTTCATGATCGGCCACCGAGATTGCTGCGTAGCGCCGGGATTGCAATTCGCCGAGCGAGACGAAGAAGCGGCTGTCGTGTTCCTCATAGACGAGGGTGTCGTCCGCCGCTGGTGTGCCGAGGCGGTGGCGATAGACGCGCGAGGGCCGATGATTGGCATCGAGCCGGACGTAATAGACGGCGGTTGAGTCCGCGCTCCACACGATCGAGCCCTCGACATCGGAAATCGCGTCGGGCAGATCGCGGCCGGCGGAAAGATCGCGTACGCGCAGCGTGTCGAACTCCGAGCCCTTGTCGTCGGCCGACCACGCGAGCAGCTTGTGGTCCCCCGAGTGCGCGCTGCCGCCGAGCTGAAAATAGGCCTTGCCCTTCGCGAGGGCATCGCCGTCGAGCAGCTCCTGCTCGGCGCCGCCGTCGCGCGGCTGGCGGCTGAGAATCGGATGCTGGCCGCCCTCGCGATAACGCACATAGTAGGCGTGTGGCCCATCGGGGCTCGGCACCGTGGAGTCGTCCTCCTTGATGCGCCCCTTCATCTCGGAGAAGAGTGTCTGTTGCAGTGCTTCGGTGTGCGCCAGCGCCGCCTTGGTGTAGTCGTTCTCGGCTTCGAGATAGCCGCGGATCTTCGGATCGAGCAGTGAAGGATCGCGCATCACCTCGCGCCAGTTCTCGGCGCGCAGCCACGCGTAGTCGTCGCTGAGCGTGATGCCGTGCCAGGACGATGTCTGCGGCTGCCGTTCGGCGCGCGGCGCTGGAGGAAGGCTTTTTGTGCGCTCAAGCATGCGAGGTCCGGGGCAAATCGGGGAGGGCGGCTGGAGCCAGAGCTAGGCAGTGCGTTCGGCGGGGGCAAGGCAGCAGCCGGCTGATCCGGGCCGTGGCGGCGCCCCGGCGCGACGTTCCGCGACATCAAGTCGCGACAGAATATTGGGCCGGATGTTCAAGAAAACGCGAGGTGTCCATGGGTTTCGTTGGGAAAACCTGTCCGTTGAACTTGAACAATTGAGCCTGAATACTATAGAATCAACGTAATCGATTGCGCCCGAGCCCGGATTTGCGCCCATGAACGACACGCCAAGCGGCAGCTACATCGCACTGACCGCCGACATCGTCTCGGCCTACGTCAGCAACAACACGGTTTCGGCGAACGACATCCCCAGCCTGATCAGCCAGGTGCATTCGGCGCTGATGCGCGTGTCCGGCGGGCAGAGCGACACGCAACCGGAGCCGCTCAAGCCGGCGATCTCGGTGAAGAAATCGATCACGCCGGATCACCTGGTGTGCCTCGAGGACGGCAAGAAGTTCAAATCCCTGAAGCGCCACTTGCGCACGCAGTACAACATGACGCCCGAGGCCTATCGCGAGAAATGGGGCCTTCCGGCCGACTATCCGATGGTGGCCCCGAACTACGCGGCCGCACGCTCTCAACTCGCCAAGCAGATGGGTCTCGGCCAGCAGCGCCGGCGGCGCTCGAAGTAGATCGCCCGTCTCAGGCTCGGTTGCAGAGCCGGCGAGACACCAAATTGGGCCCACCGATCTCTGAACTTTCCTGCCAGCGCATTCCCGAGGTGCCGGAGTGGGAGGAGAGAGTTAGCGCAGCGGTTTTTTTGCCGGCCAATTCTCGGGCCAAGGGTCAAGTTGAGGCCGAAGCTGACGGTTGATCTCGACGATCGCGCATTCGATCAAGTAGCTACCCGTGCGATCGCCCGTTTCATCCATACATGCGCGCGCAGCCTCAAGATGCTCCAAAGCCGTCTGGCGAAGCTCGTGAGTACGGTCCGGATGGGCACGGGAAAGGTCCGGCTTTCCGTTCATGAGGGCAACCTTTCGGCGCAGCATCGGGCCTTTCGAGACGAATCACAACCTCTCACCAATTTGAGCTTGAAGTTTTACTATTAGTTGTGTAACGCATTGAATCAACCAGCTCGGAATCGGTGGGGCTCGGACCCACCGCTGAAGTGGCGTTCAGCGCCAGAAGGAATTCCTTCCGATTCCCGTTTTGCGAGTAACCCATCGCCGTCAGCGGGTGCGACCCCTTGTCCGCAACTAATCGGGGAGGGCCACTGGTGGGCGATCGGGAAGAGGTTGCAAAGTACATTGCGGACATGTCCGCCGAACTTGCCAGGATGGCGCGCGAGGCGGGTCACGAAACGCTGGCCTATGTTCTGCTGATGGCCGTGGGCGAGGCGAATATTGCGTCGCTCGGCCCTGCCGCCGGCCCCCGTGCGCTCGATTGAACCGACAGATCTCCGTCGCGCCGCCGGCCTCAATCATACTTTGTTCTTGACTTGTTCCTATCGTAGGATTATACACTATTCACCTCGCTCTCCGAGGGGCGTCAACCGGTGACGCGGCTTGATGGAGCGGGCGGGATGCGCGGGCGGAGATCAGCCAAGGCGGTCCCGGGGCGAATGCCAAGGAGCATTCGCTTGTGCGGCGCCTGCGGGTCCCGGCCGTCAGCCGGACTCCCGGGCGGCTTCGGGACCCGCCCTGGGGGCACTATGACCCCTGCGCGAGGTGCTCGCTCAAAGCCCGGCTGATCGCCGGGGGAAGCGCGGCCCGGAGGTGAGGCAGAACCGAAAGGATCTGAAGAGCCGCCGCAGAGCGCCGAGAGGCGCGCCCGGCCCGCGTCATGGGACGGGTCATCTCCGGCGATCCGGAGATGGGCGCGACCGCGAGGCGCGCCACGGGTGCGGCGTTCCGCACCAGCGCCTGTCGGCGCTCTGCTCCCCTCATCTTTCGTCGAGGAGCACCGAACTGGGAATGGTCCGTGCGCGCAAGCGCTGGCGGAAGAAGGAGAACGCATGTCCAAACCAAAAGAACAAAAATCGAATCTGCCGGAATTCGCCGAAATCGATCCCTTCCGCGCTCAGCATCTCAGCGTCGGGCGCAGCCGCGTTGAGACACCTGACGGCCCGGTCGACGTTGCAATCGACGAGTCGGAAAGTCCACTCGCCTGGCTCGCACGGCGCAAAGGCCGCGACGGCAAGCCGTTGATCGAGCCGGTGCAGTTTCAGGCGGGCGAGCGGCTGCGTGCCGATTTCACGCGCGCCAACCTGACGCCCGTCGTCACGTCGAGCTGGGACCTTTCGGTGTCGCGCGAGCAGCACGGGCAGGGCATGAGCGCCACATTCAGCGACGCTGTCGTCGCCGCGCGCGCGCAAGTCAACCTTGCGCTCGAGGCTGTCGGCCCCGAGTTCGCGGGTGTGCTGCTCGATGTGTGTTGCTTTCTGAAAGGCCTCGAAGACATCGAGCGCGAACGGCGCTGGCCGCTGCGCTCCGCCAAAATCGTACTGCAGCTGGGGCTCGACCGGCTCGCACGGCACTATGGACTTGCCAGCGAAGCACGCGGCCGATCAAGCGCGCCGATCAGGACATGGCTCGAGAGCTAGGCCGCGTGCGCAAGCGCGGCGTGCGCGTCCAACTTGATGCGCTCGACCATGGAGCGGAAGCCGTTCGAGCGCTGCGGCGTCAGGTGTTCGCGCAGCCCGAGCCGCTCGAACAGCGCGACCGCGTCGGTAGCGAGGATCTCCGGTGCAGGCTTTCCCGAATAGAGCGCGAACAAGATCGCGATCAGCCCGCGCACAATGTGAGCATCGCTGTCGCCGACGAACGACAGTGTGGGGCCGGCGGCGCCGTTCGGCCTGACGTGTGTTGCAAGCCACACCTGGCTCGCGCAGCCCTGCACCTTGTTCGCCTCGGTGCGCAGCTCCTCGGACAGCGGCTCAAGCGTGCGGCCGAGCTCGATGACATAGCGATAGCGGTCGTCCCACTCGTCCAGCAGGGCGAAGTTTTCGGTGATGTCGTCGATCGTCGTCATGAGCGCGCGCCTGAACACGCCCGATATAGGCATGCAGCGCCGTGACGTATAGCCCGTGCCGTGGGTTCCGCCTATTGCGGCCGCTTCAGGTCCGCCTGCCGCTGTCCCGTTCCACGCCAGGCCGGCATGGTATCCGCCTGGGTGAGCGTGTTCTGCGAATCGGTTTCGGCAACCGCCTTCGCCGGCTCGGCCGGCGTTTGCGTCGAGGCGGACTTCGAGGTGAGCGTGTCGTAGAGCCACTTCGCGCTCGCCTGCGCCTTGTGGCCGAAGTGGGTGAGCGCCTGCGAGCCGACCTGACAGGCGTCAGGTTGGCGCGCGCAGAACTGGCTCATGTCGGAGAACGTCGCGGACGCTGCGCTCACGGCTTGAGCGGCGCCCACGCTCGATTCCGAGGACTTCATCGACTCCGGCGCCGGCAGCAACAGGATGACGATGCTGAGCCAGAACGCCGTGCGCAACAGAAAGAACATGACCCTGCCTCTTGTCCTCCACGGTGTTTTTCCCGTGATTGAGGAGACGCTAGCAGAGCCGCTTGAAGGCGAGGTTGGTTCGGTGGCGTCGATTTTGCGCATGTTAGAGACAAGTTGTCTGCGACTTTTCCTAAAATTCGAACGATTTTCATCGTTAAAGAAGAGTGGGCAATCGGAAGTCGCTGTCGGTATCAAGAGCGCACTTGCGAGAGTCTGCTTGCGAGTCTTTCTAGAGAGTCGCGCCCTTGCCATCGTGATGCCGCGGTTTGGCAACCGACCATTCACCATTCCCGGCGAATTCGGCGTCGCATGCATTCTCGCATGACGTTACGGCCGTGTACGCGTGCTCGAAGCCGCCATCCTTAGCGTTCATTTAAGCGGGCTCTGACACGATCGCCCGGACTTGGGGAGCGCGTCCACCAACGGGCGTGGTCAAGCGACGTGAGCCTGTTCGCGCAGATCGGCGCATACATCGACACGCTGGTGCATCCGTCGGCGCGGCTGGATCCGCTGACCGTCGCGCGGCATCGGGCGTTCATTGGGCCGCGTCTCGTCGGAGGCCTGATTGCGCTCACCGCGCTGCCGATTCATCTCGCGCTGAGCGGCGCGCCGGGCACACTGGAGATCCTGTTCTACGTCTGGCTCGCGACCCCGATCCTCGTTGCCTATTACTTGTCCCGCACCGGCAACTACGACACCGCACAGCTTGCCTCCTCGGCGTCGATGACCGCTCTCGTTTCGATCGTCAGCCTGGCGACCGGCGGCATCGCGTCGTTTGCGGCGGTTTGGCTGGTCCTCATTCCGCTCGAGGCGGCGCTGTCGGCCTCGCGACGTGTCGTGCTCATCGCGTCCGTCATGGCGCTCGTCGCGGCCGCCGGGCTGTATGTAATTCCGTCCGTGTTCAGCGCGGGCTCGGCTTCGCCGGCGTTGATGGCGCTCGGTGTCATTTCCGCCGCGCTCTATGCAACGGGCCTCGCACTCGGCAGCGCATCGCTCGCACGCACCAGCTCGCGTCTGCTGGTGGTTGAGGAGGACCGCTATCGCCTGCTGGCGCGCAATATCACCGACGTCATCACGCGCCATCGCCGCAACGGGACAGTGCGCTTTGCTTCCCCCGCCGCCGAATCCCTGTTCGGCGTACCGGCCAAGACGCTGCTTGGCCACGGCCTGTTCGATCGCGTGCATGTAGCGGATCGGCCCGCCTATCTTACGGCGCTTGCGAATGCCGCCACTCAAGCCATCGACAGCTCGGTCGAGTTCCGCATCCGCCGTGAATCGCCGGATCAAGCGGACGCACGCGTTTCCTTCATTTGGGTCGAAATGCGCTGTCGTGCGCTCGACCGCCCGGCGGGCGCGAAAGACGGCGAAAGCGAAGTCGTCGCGGTGATCCGCGACGTCACGGACCGCAAGATGCAGGAGCAGTCCGTCGATGAGGCGCGTATGGACGCGGAACGCGCCAATGCGGCGAAGAGCCGGTTCCTCGCGACCATGAGCCACGAGCTGCGCACGCCGCTCAACGCGATCATCGGCTTCTCCGAAATGCTGGCGAATGAGGAGATGATGCAGCTCGATGCCGCCCGTCGGCGCGAGTATGCGGCGCTAATCGGGGAGTCGGGGCACCACCTCTTGTCGGTCGTCAACGGCATCCTCGACATGTCGAAGATCGAGTCGGGCAATTTCGAGATTACGCCCGAGCCCTTCACGCCGGCGCCGGTGATCGGCAGCTGCTGCGACCTGATGGCGCTGCGCGCGCGTGAGGCCGGCATCGATCTTGTGTCCCGCGTCGCCCCTGACCTGCCAGACATCGTCGCCGACAAGCGCGCCGTGAAGCAGATCCTGATCAATCTGCTCTCCAATGCGATCAAGTTCACGCAACGCGGAGGAAAGGTCGTTGTCGCGGCCGAGACGCGCGACTCCACCATGGTGCTTCGCGTTGAAGACACCGGCGTCGGCATCGGTGAGGACGATCTGCCGCATGTCGGCGACCCGTTCTTCCAGGCGCGCACGGCCTACGACCGGCCGCATGACGGAACCGGGCTCGGGCTTTCGATCGTGAAAGGGCTTGTCGAGCTTCACGGCGGAGAACTCGACATCAAGAGCCGCGTTGGGTCGGGCACCACGGTTTCGGTGCGTCTGCCGGTCAACTGCGAAAAATCGACCGTCACCGAGATCGCGCCGCAGCTCCAGCATCGGCCTGTTTCCGAGCCGGCCACCGTGACAGACCTGAGGATGAGAAAACGTGCCTGAGCGAGCAATTGCGGTCGACCCGCGCGAATTCGAGAGCGATGGTTTGCGCGGACTACTGCGCCGCGCGCTAGGGCGCAATCCGATCGATGCGATCGGTATCTTTGCTCTGGTGATT
>JBAVXH010000221.1:0-14356 GCA_049698215.1 Xanthobacteraceae bacterium
AGGCTGGCCTCGACGATATCAGCGGCAGCCGTGGCGGTGGCGGTGGCGGCGGCGGCGCCCAGCGCGCCGGGTTATTGGACAGCAATCAGGATGAAGGCGACGACTCGGACTTCGACGACAGCGGCGACGATGGGGACGATGACGACGGCGGTGATTCCGACACGGCGTAGGCGATCTGCCCTCACCGAAAGTGAAAAGGCCGCCGCAGATCTGCGACGGCCTTTTCGTTTCAAATAGAGCGCGAGTTCAGATCACCACGACCTTCGTCCCCACCTTCACACGCCCGTAGAGATCGATCACGTCCTCATTGCGCATGCGGATGCAGCCGGAGGACACCGCGGTGCCGATGGTCCATGGCTCGTTCGAGCCGTGGATGCGATAGAGCGACGAGCCGAGATACATGGCGCGCGCGCCGAGCGGGTTCTCCGGACCGCCCGACATGTGGCGCGGCAGGTCAGGGCGTCGCTGCAGCATTTCGGGCGGCGGTGTCCAGTCCGGCCACTCGGCTTTGCGCGTGACCGATTTCACACCGGCCCAGGTGAAGCCGGGACGGCCGACACCGATGCCGTAGCGTTTGGCTTTGCCGCCGTCCTCCACCAGATAGAGGAACTTGTTGGGCGTATCGATCACGATCGTGCCCGCTGCGTGCTTGCCGTCATAGGCGACGGACTGCGGCAGATAGCGCGGGTCGATCGCGGGACGCGCCGGCTCGGCCTGATACTGGTAGCCCTGCGGCTGGCCGAACAGCGAGCCACGCGACGCAAGGCTTTGCTCGTACGGTTGTCCGGCGCGCGGGTCGATGTATTGCGGCACCTGATAGGACGGCCGGACTGGTCGCGGCTCCGCGCCCGTGCCGTTGAAGATGAACTCGATGAACCCGCCGCCCATCTGGTGGCGTGGGGCTGCGGCGTAGCGGACCTGCGGCTGGCCCTCGACCTGCTGCGAATAGACCTGTGGCGCCGAGTAGCGCTGGGCGGTTGCGGGAAAAACTGTGGCAAAAAACGTGATGACGGCGAGCGACACGGTGTGGCGGGACATTGACGTACTCTCGAACATGATCGTCACAAGCAAAGCCGGATGTCGGCTTCGCGTGCGCAAGATCGTCGGAAAAGATGGAGCGTTTGGTAAACGGAACGCGGCGCGCGCGTTAATCACGTCGATTCAGATTCCATTCGTCATGTTACGGTTTATTTTGCGCAAAGGCGGATGGTTAATGCCGCGTATCGCGGGCGCAGGCTGCGGCACATCGGACGCGTGAACCTCATCTTAAATGCGCGCGCATACTTCTGCTTCGGGGATTGATCGAGGGGCGGCAATGCTGGCGCGGCGCAAGCCATTTCGCGTTGAGACGATGTCGGGACGCGCGCACGGCCACGCGAATGGCCCCCCGCAGGCGCATCATCACGAGATCATGAGCGAACTGCGCGCATTGCGCGCCCTGGTCAAGCCGGGCGAGCAGGCTTCGGCTCAGATGATCGACGCCTACAAGGCGCAAATGGCCGAAGCCGCGAAGCTCAAGAGCGAGCTCGACCTGATCTACGGCGCGATCAACCGCACCAAGCAGGAGATCGCGGCCGTGCATCTGACCGGCTTCCAGGGCCCGGAGATGGCGCGCGTCACCAACGAGCTCGATGCCATTGTCGGCGGGACGGAGAGCGCGACCGAGCAGATTCTGACCAATGCCGAAGAGATCGACCAGCTCGCCGCGACTCTCGCGCCGCGGCTCAAGAACGATCAGGACGCGGCGCTGATCGCCGACGTGCAGGATCGCGTGATCAAGATCTTCGAAGCCTGCAATTTCCAGGACCTGACCGGTCAGCGCATCACCAAGGTGGTGTCGACCCTGACATTCATCGAAACGCACATCGTGCGCATGATGGAGATCTGGGGCGGGCTGGAAGCCTTCAAGGACATCGAAGCTGAGAAGATCAGCAAGCCGGAGGGCGAAGCCGGCCTGCTCAACGGCCCGAAGATCGAAGGTGACGCCGGCCACGCCTCGCAGGACGACATCGACGCGCTGTTTGCCTGAGGAGCGATGCCAGGAAAAGTGGAAACCGGTTTTCCGTCCGGCATCGCGACCAAAATCAAGACTTCACGAACGCCATCAGCCGCGAGTCGAACGCGGCGCGCATCGCCGATGTCAGGCTGATGCGCGCAGCACCAGGGTGCGCCGGGTTGAGCAAGTAGTTGCTCGCATCCGGCACGATTGCCGAGGGCACACAGAGCAACGCCGCCGAAGCGTCACGCAGCCAGTTGTCTCCAAGGGTGCGCGTGACCGCGACTTGCTCCCGCCAGCCATCGGCCAATTCGCGCTTATCCAGACGCGTGATCGACAGATCGTCCGGAACGTCGACGCCCAACAATTGATAGTGTGTCGGCAAGTCCTCGGAGTCGATTTCGAGATGCACCATCACTTCGAGAAGCGCGGACGCGGGGTGGTCGGCGAGATAGACCACGCGCCGGCCGCGCGTGTGCCAGCGGCCCGACGCATGGAGCCCGCCTTCGCCGCTTAGACTGGCGTGATTGGAAATCCGCCAAAGCCGCATCGTTCAGGCGAAGATGCCGTGTTCGATGCGAAACAGCATTTCCTCGACCACGCGCGCGCCCGCTTCGCTTGCGAGATACGCGAGCGGCGTCTCGCCCTTCAATTCGCGTTTCGGCTTGCGCAGCCAGCGCCGCGCCTTCTCGGGCTCGCCGAACACCCGTTCGGCCTGTTCGGCAATGCGATCGAGCCGTAGCGCCTTGTCGGTCTCCTCGATGGTGAGGGGCTCATTCGCTGCATTCCGGCGTGCGAGCGTCCGTTTCGGCACGACAAGCGCAAAGATTTCGTCCTCGCTGTAGCCGTGGCGCGAGAGCGCGGCGAGTGCGTTGGTCCCGACTCGATTGTCATCGATTGGGAACGTGGTTGGCCGCTCAGCGAAGCCGGAGATTGGAACGGGTTTCTTGCGCATGACTAGTGCCATTTGCCCAAAACAATGCACAAAGTGGCATTTTCGTTCCGACTTGTCCAGCCCCACCCCAAGGTCATGAACAAAAAGGCTTTTTCGGAACGGCTTTGCGCCGCGCCATTCCCCTGCTACAAGCGCGCCCCATGAGTGCGCGCATCATTATCGTGATTCCGATTACCGGCCCGGCCTCCGCCTGATTCAGGCCGAGCCCGGGACGAAGCCTGTTTTTCCGCGCCACCCTTTCAATCCAGCGATCCCGTCATGACCGAAGCCCGCGACTACAGCGCGACGCTGTTCCTGCCGCAGACCGATTTTCCGATGCGTGCCGGCCTGCCGGCCAAGGAGCCGGAGATTCTGGCGCGCTGGGAAAAGCTCGGCATGTACGGCCGCCTGCGTGCGGCGGCGCGCGGCCGCACCAAATTCGTGCTGCACGATGGCCCGCCTTATGCGAACGGCAACATCCACATCGGCACCGCGCTCAACAAGATCCTCAAGGACGTGGTGACGCGTTCGCAGCAGATGCTCGGCTACGATTCCAACTACGTGCCGGGCTGGGACTGCCATGGCCTCCCGATCGAATGGAAGATCGAGGAGGAATACCGCGCCAAGGGCAAGAACAAGGATGCGGTGCCGACCAACGAATTCCGCGCCGAGTGCCGCGCCTTCGCGGAGCACTGGCTCGGCGTACAACGCGAGGAGTTCAAGCGTCTCGGCGTCGAGGGCGACTGGGACCACCCCTACACCACGATGAGCTTTGCGGCCGAGGCGCAGATCGCGCGCGAGCTGATGAAGTTTGCCGCCAACGGCACGCTCTATCGCGGCTCGAAGCCGGTGATGTGGAGCGTGGTCGAGAAGACTGCGCTCGCCGAGGCGGAGGTCGAGTACGAGGATTACGTTTCGGATCAGGTGTGGGTGAAGTTTCCGGTCCGCGGGGTTGGACCATTTGTTGGAAGCGTCGGTAGCGACGGAGAGCACGAGTTACAAACTCGTGCACTCAAAGCATCCGTCATCATCTGGACGACGACGCCCTGGACGCTGCCGGGCAATCGTGCCGTCACATTCTCGTCTAGGATCAAATACGGACTCTACAAGGTCACCGATGCGGCGCCGGGCAACTGGGCGAAGTTCGATGATCTGTTCATTCTCGCGGAGAACCTTGCCGGCGAGGTATTCAAGCAGGCCAAGGTCATGGCCTACGACAAGGTCACTGATTTGTCCGCCGATCTGCTGGCTGGGATGACGCTCAATCACCCGTTCCGTGGAAAGGGCTACGACTTCACTGTCCCGATGCTTGAGGGCGACCACGTCACCGACGATGCCGGTACCGGCTTCGTGCACACCGCGCCGGGTCACGGCCGCGAAGATTTCGAGGTGTGGACCGCAAATGCGCGCGATCTTGAAGCGCGTGGTATCAACACCACGATTCCCTACACGGTCGACGAGAACGGCGCCTTCACCGAGCAGGCGCCGGGCTTCACAGGCAAACGGGTCATCACCGACAAAGGCGAAAAGGGCGACGCCAACGAGGCGGTGATCAAGGCGCTGATCGACGCCGGCATGCTGGTCGCGCGCGGGCGCCTGAAACACCAATATCCGCATTCCTGGCGCTCCAAGAAGCCGGTGATCTTCCGTAACACGCCGCAATGGTTCATCGCGATGGACAAGCCCATTGCCGATGGCGGCGTCGCGAAGCCCGGCGATACGTTGCGCCACCGCGCGCTTGAAGCCATCAAGGCGACCCGCTGGGTCCCGGCCACTGGGCAGAACCGCATCACCGGCATGATCGTTGCGAAGCCGGACTGGGTGCTGTCGCGCCAGCGCGCCTGGGGTGTGCCGATCGCGGTGTTCGTGCGCGAGAAGGGCGACGGCTCGGTCGAAATCCTCAAGGACGAGGCGGTGAACACGCGCATCGGGGATGCTTTCGAGGCGGAGGGCGCGGACGCCTGGTACGCGGCGGGCGCACGCGAGCGTTTCCTCGGCAGCCTTGCGAACGAGCCGTGGCAGAAGGTCGACGACATCCTCGATGTCTGGTTCGACTCAGGCTCGACCCATGCCTTTACGCTCGAAGACCCGCGCCATTTCCCGACGCTCGCCGGCATCCGGCGCAGGAAAGACGGCGGCGGCGACACCGTGATGTATCTGGAAGGCTCGGACCAGCATCGTGGCTGGTTTCATTCCTCGCTGCTCGAAAGCTGCGGCACGCGCGGGGTTGCGCCCTTCGACGTGGTGCTCACTCACGGCTTCGTCCTCGACGAAAAGGGCGAGGACAAGATGTCGAAGTCGCGCGGCAATACGATCTCGCCGCAGGAGGTGATGCGCACGCACGGTGCCGACATCCTGCGGCTATGGGTGGTCGCCTCCGACTTCACCGACGACATCCGCTTCGGGCCGGAAATCCTGAAGAACTTCGTCGATACCTATCGCAAGCTGCGCAACACGCTGCGCTGGATGCTCGGCAACCTCGCGCACTTCCGGCCTGAGGATCGCGTCGCGGTCGAGAAGATGCCGGAGCTCGAGCGGCTGATGCTGCATCGCCTCGCCGAGCTCGATGCGCAGGTGCGTCAGGCCTACGCCGAGTTCGACTACAAGCGCATCTTCGCAGGCCTGAACCAGTTCATGACCGTCGATCTCTCGGCGTTCTATTTCGACATCCGCAAGGACGCGCTCTACTGCGACCCGTATTCGTCGGTCACGCGCAAGGCGGCGCTCACGGTGATCGACGAGCTGTTCCGCTGCACCGTGACCTGGCTCGCGCCGATGCTCTGCTTCACCGCCGAGGAGGCCTTCCTCGCGCGCTATCCGGGTGCGGAGTCGTCCGTGCATCTCGAACTCTTCCCCGAGGTGCCGGTGAACTGGCGCGATGACGCGCTCGCCGAGAAGTGGCGCAAGGTGCGTGACGTGCGCCGTGTGGTCACCGGCGCGCTCGAGCTGGAGCGCGCCGCCAAGCGCATCGGTTCGTCGCTGGAAGCAGCGCCCGTCGTCTATGTGTCCGATCCGGAGCTGTTCGCCGCGCTGGTCGACGTCGATCTTGCGGAAGTGTCGATCACGTCGGGTGCGACGCTGGTCGAAGGCGAGGGACCCTCGCAGGCGTTCCGGCTCGACGACGTGAAGGGCGTCGCCGTCGTGCCGAACCGCGCCGAAGGCACCAAGTGCGCGCGCTCCTGGAAAATCTCTACCGCCGTTGGCTCCGATCCGGAGTATCCCGAGGTCACGCCGCGCGACGCCCAGGCGCTGCGCGAGTGGGACGCGATGCGGAAGGCCGCGGAATAACGTGCTGCGCGAATACGCCTGGGGACCCCTCACGCGCTACGGCCTCATCGTGGCGCTGATCGTCTGCGCGATCGATCAGGCCACCAAGCTCTGGCTGCTCAACGTGTTCGATCTCGCGAACCGCGGCATCGTGCACGTTACCCCGTTCCTCGACTTCGTACTGACCTGGAACACCGGCATCAGCTATGGCTTGTTTCCGCAGGAGAGCGATCTCGGCCGCTATGTCCTGCTCGCGCTCAAGGCCGTCGCGATCATCGTCCTGTGGGCCTGGCTTGCCCGTGCGGAACTCAAGCTGACCGCGCTGGCGCTCGGCCTGATCATCGGCGGCGCGATCGGGAATGCCATCGACCGACTTGTCTATGGGGCAGTGGTCGATTTCGTCCTTTTCCATATCACGACGAAATCGTTCAATTTCGTCTGGTACGTGTTTAACCTGGCAGATGCAGCCATCGTTGCCGGGGTGATCGGACTCTTGTATGAGTATGCCTTGGGGGTCGCGCCGCAAAAGCGCCCCGATCCCCCCTGAAGGATGGGTCAAATTGGCAACGAGCGGGGCGGCGAAGGTCGTGGGATACCGCGGCACTGAACCGGCAGGACGGATGATTGCCATGCGTGACGAGCGATCCGGAACGAGCCTGCGTCGGCTTCTGATGGCTTGCGTGTGCGGGGCGGCACTCGCGCTGCCCGTGGCATCACACGCACAGCAAGCCCAGGACGATGAGGACACGTTCGAACAGAAGATCATCAAGAACATTCTCGGTGGCATGGGGGTCGACGTCGGCCGCCCGGGCATCGACTACCGCGAGCGCTCTCCGCTCGTCATCCCGCCGACGCGGGACCTGCCGCCGCCGCAGGCGGCCGGCACGGCGACAAGCAATCCGGCATGGCCGCGCGAAGCGGACCGCAACGTCGTGGTGCGCAAGAACAAGAACGCCCGCGCGACGCCCGACGAGCCCGGCAGCGAGTCGGTGCTGACGCCGGACGAACTGAACCGCGGCATCAATCCGCGCGCGCCGCGCGTCACCGATCCATCGCAGAACACCGGTTCGATCGAGGAGGCCAATATCGGCCGCCCGATGAGTCCTGCCCAGCTCAACAACAAGGGCATCTTCAACTGGAACGCCCTGATGGGCACCCATCTGAACGAGAAGGCCAAGTTCGAGGCAGAGCCAACGCGCGGCGCCCTGACCCAGCCTCCGGCCGGATATCAGACGCCGTCGCCGGCCTATCCGTACGGCACGGGGACCGACAAGGGCAGCGGCTGGAAGATTCCGAACATCCTGGATCGCGCGGTTGGTCCCGACAAATAATCCTTGCGCGGTTTGCCGCGCCATAACCGGCCATCTGTGCTCGGCACCGGGGCCCTGAAAGTAAGTCCTTGCCCGCACTGATCAGCCTTCTTCGCCTTTTCGCCACCCTTGCCCTGTGCGCCCTGCCGACGGCCGCCTTCGCCGACTCAACGGCTGCGGCGCGCGCCGTCCAGCAATTCACGCTCGACAACGGGATGCTGGTCGTGGTGGTGCCCGATCACCGCACGCCCGTTGTCACCCACATGCTCTGGTACCGGATCGGCGCGGCCGACGATCCGTACGGAAAGTCCGGCATCGCGCACTTCCTCGAACACCTGATGTTCAAGGGTACGGCGAAGCACCCTGGCGGGCGCTTCTCGCAGCAGATCGCGGCCGTGGGCGGCCAGGAAAACGCCTTCACCAGCTACGACTACACCGGATATTTCCAGCGCGTCTCGCGCGAGAACCTCGGCGCGATGATGGAATTCGAGGCCGATCGCATGACCGGCCTCGTGCTGGGTGAAGACGTGATCGCGGCCGAGCGCGACGTCATTCTCGAAGAACGCAACCAGCGCATCGACAATGATCCGTCCGCTCGTCTGTCCGAGCAGGTGCAGGCCTCCCAATATCTCAATCACCCGTACCACCGGCCGACCATCGGCTGGCGTCACGAGATGGAGACGCTCAACCGCGAGGACGCGCTTGCTTTCTATCGGCGCTACTACCAGCCGGATAATGCGTTCCTGATCGTCGGGGGCGACGTGACGGCCGATGAGGTCAAGGCGCTCGCCGGGAAGACCTATGGCAAGATCCCGCGAGCGGCCGCCCCGATCGGCCTGCGCGTCCGGCCGCAAGAGCCGCCGCAGATCGCCGAGCGGCGGCTGACCTTTGCGGACCTGCGCGTGACGCAGCCGAGCCTGCAGCGCAGTTACCTCGTGCCCTCGCTCACCACCGCGAAAGAGACAGAGGGTGATGCGCTCGAGATGCTCGCCTATGTGCTGGGTGGCGGAGCGAACAGCCGGCTCTATCGCGCGCTGGTCGTCGATAAGCGCCTCGCGACCACAGCGGGCTCTTGGTATCAGGGCACGTCGCTCGATGCGACGCGTTTCGGGCTCTACGGCACGCCCGCGGCCGGCGTTTCGCTGGAGACGCTTGAAGCGGCAATCGATGTTCAGGTCGAGGCGCTGCTCGACAACGGGCCGACGGCGGAAGAGCTGGAGCGAGCCAAGAGCCGCCTGATTGCGGATACGATCTACGCACAGGACAATCAGAGCCAGCTGGTGCGCATGTACGGTGCGGCGCTCGCGACCGGCTCGACAGTCCGCGCCGTGCTGGAGCGGCCCGAGCGGCTGCGCGCGGTCACGGCCGAGCAGGTGCGTGACATGGCGCGGCGCTATCTCGACAAGCGCCGGTCGGTCACCGGATATCTCGTCAAGGACGGGGCGGCGCGCGAGGAGAAGAAGTCGTGAGCAGGATTTTCGCCATCGTACTCGGCCTTGTCATCAGCTTTGCGGGACTCACCGCTGCGGACGCGGCCAGCAAGATTCAGGCGATTACCTCGCCCGGCGGCATCAAGGCCTGGCTGGTCAGCGAACGTTCGGTGCCGATTGTGGCGCTCGACTACGCGTTCAAGGGCGGCGGCAATGCCGACCCGGCCGGCAAGCCCGCGGTCGCCACCATGCTCGCCGCCTTGCTCGATGAGGGCGCCGGCGACCTTGACGCGCGCGCCTTTCAGGAGCGGATGGAGGAAAAGGCGATCCAGCTCGGCTTTTCGGCCACGCGGGACCATTTCCGCGGGTCCATGCACACGCTGTCGGCCAATCTCGACGAGGCCGTGAACCTCACGCGCCTTGCGCTCACCGCGCCGCGCTTCGACGAAGAGCCCGTGGAGCGCATCCGCGACCAGCTGCAGGCGCAGCTCGTCCGCAATAGCACCAACCCGAACGACATCGCGAGCCGCCGCTGGTGGGCGACCGCCTTCCCGGGGCATCCCTATGGCACGCCGGGCAGCGGCACGCAGGAATCGCTCGCCGCCATCACGGTGGACGATCTGAAAGAATATGTCCGCAACGTCTTCGCGCGTGACACACTGACCATCGGCATCGTCGGCGATCTCGATGCCGAGACGGCCGGGAAAATCATCGACCGCATCTTCGGCAGCCTGCCCGAGAACGCGAAGCTCAAGCCCGTGCCGCCAGCCACGATGCAGGGGCTCGGTGAGCGCGTCGTGGTAAATCTCGACGTTCCGCAGACCGTCGTCAACTTCGGCGGGCCCGGCCTTTCGCGCGACGATCCGGACTTCATCGCCGCCTACATCGTCAACCACATCTATGGTGCCGGCTCGATGAGCTCACGGCTTTATACAGAGGTGCGCGAGAAGCGCGGGCTCGCCTACGGCATCCGCACCAGCATGCTCTGGATGGAGCATGCCAACATCATGAGTGGCGGCACCGCGACGCGCGGCGATCGCGCCGCCGAGACCTTGTCGGTGATCGATGCCGAGGCCCACCGAATGGCGGCCGAGGGCCCGACGCAGGAAGAGCTCGACAAGGCCAAGGCCTATCTCAAGGGCTCCTATCCGATTGCCTTTGATACTTCGGCCAAGATCGCGGGCCAGCTTCTCCAGATTCAGCTCGACAAGCTCGGCATCGACTATCCTGAGAAGCGTAGTGCGCTGATCGACGCCGTCACGCTCGCGGATGCCAAGCGCGTCGCCAAGCGGCTGCTCGACACCAAGATGCTCACCCTTGTGGTGGGCCGGGCGCAGGGGCTGACCAAGTCGAACTAGCCCCTGACTTTTCTGCCGCAACGTCGTCATGGTGCGGGATGCCTTTCACGCAAGACATCGACAGTACGCGGACTGAAAAGATCGGCGCACATGGCGTAGCCAAGGCCGCGCTCGATGATGCGCTGAAGCGCTGTGAGGGCGCACTTGCCTGGCTGCGCAAGCAGCACGCCGACGCGGCTTTGCCGCTGCTGCGCCTTCCCGCGAAGACTGACGATCTGGAAGAGATTGCGCGGGCCGCTGCTCGGCTGCGGGCGGACGCAAGCGACGTCGTGGTGCTCGGCACGGGTGGGTCGAGCCTCGGCGGGCAGACGCTGGCGCAGCTTGCCGACGTTGCGGTGCGCGGGGCGGAGACCTTCCGTGCCGGCCCGCGCATGCATTTCGTCGACAACCTCGACCCCGCAACCTACGAGCGGCTGCTCGCGAAGCTGCCGCTGACGACCACGCGCTTCATCGCGATCTCCAAATCCGGCGGCACCGGCGAGACCCTGATGCAGACCGCCGCGGCGCTCTCGGCGGTGAAGCAGGCGGGAATGGATGCGCGCATCGGCGAGCTTTTCTTCGGCATCAGCGAGGCTGTGAAGCCTGGCAAGCGGAATGGCCTGCGCGATTTGCTCGGGACCTCGGTCGCTTTTCTTGAGCATGATCCGAACATCGGCGGACGCTATTCGGTGTTGAGCAACGTGGGCCTGCTGCCGGCTGCGATCCTCGGCCTCGAGATCAAGCGCGTACGCGCCGGAGCCGCGCAGGCGCTCGCGCCGGTGCTCGCGCAGCGTTCTGCCGCAGAGGTGCCGGCTGCGCTTGGCGCAGCGCTCAATGTCGCGGCGGCTGCTGGCGGCAAGAACATCGCCGTGCTGATGGCCTATGCCGACCGGCTGGAGCGCTTCTCGCGCTGGTTCACGCAGCTCTGGGCCGAGAGCCTCGGCAAGGACGGCAAGGGTACGACGCCGATCGGCGCGCTTGGGCCGGTCGACCAGCATTCGCAATTGCAGCTGTTCATCGCTGGGCCGCGCGACAAGCTCTTCACGGTGGTCACGGTGGACACCAAAGGGCAGGGGCCGCGCATCGACGCGGATCTCGCCAAGCGTGCCGGCGAACCGGACCTCGGCGGCAAGACCATCGGCGATCTCGTTGCCGCGCAGGGCAGGGCGACCGCCGAGACATTGGCCAAGAATGGCTGCCCGGTGCGCACCATGCATCTGTCGCGCCTCAACGAAGAGAGTCTCGGCGCATTGATGATGCACTTCATGCTGGAGACGATCATCGCGGCGCACCTTCTCGGGGTCGATGCGTTCGACCAGCCCGCGGTCGAAGAAGGCAAGGTGCTGGCGAAACAGTACCTGGCGGGCGCAAGCTAGAGTTCGGCCATGGCTGCCTATGTTGTCTCGGAGGTCGAGATACTGGATGAGGAGAAGGCGAACATTTATCGCTCGCTCGCCAGCGCCTCGATTGAGCATTATGGCGGCCGCTACATTGTGCGCGGCGGCGCAATCGAGCTGATCGAGGGCGAGCGTGACGCGGAGCGCAGGCTTGTGATCGTGGAGTTTCCGTCGATGCAGCGGGCGCACGAATGGTATCGCTCGCCGGAATACGCCGAGGCGCTTAGGGTTCGTGCGGGTGCGTTGGAGCGGACGCTGACGTTTGTCGAAGGCGCGGCCTGAGCGGTGTCCGGGAATCGGCGCGATCTTGTTATCGTGTCGGAATCGCGGCGCATCTGCTCGGGTCGATGCATTCGGCCAGCCTGCGGTGGAAGAGGGCAAGGTGCTGGCGTAACAGTATCTGGCGGGCCCGATTGAAACGAGTTGAGGGTGCGCAACGCCTGCCCGCGATGGCTCAATTATTGAATTGTAGAACGTCAATAATTCAACTAAAATTCTAAATCCGCGCGCCCTTCGCTGGAAAGGCGATTGCGGAGTCAACAAGTCAATCGAGGAAACGTCATGAAAGCTATTCTCGCGCCGCTCGGCGCATTCCTATTGCTCGGGTTTGGCGTCGGCGCACCGGCGCATGCGCAGAACGGGAAGGATCCACCCGGTGTCAATCCGACCCACTATCAGTGCTATCAGGTGAAGGCGCCCAGCAAGTCCATCACGTTGAAGTCGCTAAAAGATCAGTTCGGCATCACCGGACCCGTAACCGTGGCAACACCGTTATATCTTTGCGCGCCGACCGAAAAGCAGGGCCAGCCGCCGAAAGATTCTGTCACGCACTATCTCTGTTACCAGGACAAGGTGAAGCCGGCGAACAGGGGGGTAATCGTCATCAATCAGTTCACCGCCCCGAACGGAATCCCGGTTAAGGTCCTCGGCCCGACGTTCCTCTGTGTTCCTTCGATCAAGAAGGATTAATGGCGGGCGGGGGTCGCGGGCGCCGTCCTGCTTCGAGGCGTTTACGAGGACCGTTGGCGAGAAAGGTGATCTACGGCGCCCCGATGCGCTAGCATCGCGGCCATGATCCGTATCACGCCCGCCATTGCGATCGACGAAAGCGAGATCGAGGAGAGCTTCGTCCGTTCCTCGGGTCCGGGCGGGCAGAACGTCAACAAGCTCTCGACCGCGGTGCAGCTGCGTTTCGACGTGCGCGGCTCGCCGTCGCTGCCGAACGACGTGGCGGTGCGGCTGATGCGGCTTTCCGGCAAGCGCCTCACCAAAGAGGGTGTGCTGGTGATCGTCGCGCAGAACCATCGCACGCAGGAGCGAAACCGGGCGGAGGCGTTGGAGCGGCTGATCGCGCTCGTTCAGCAAGCCGCCGTCCGCCCGGTCCCGCGCCGCCCCACCAAGCCGACCAAGGCCTCGCGCGAAAAGCGACTGGAGGGAAAGAAAGTCCGCTCCAATATCAAAGGCTTACGCCGGTCCAAGCCTTCACTTGATTAGCGGGGATCGCAACCCGGAGCCGGCCATATCACGCGGGTTCACGTGCTAAATTCCAGCCGTCGCACCCTTGAGTCGTCTAATGCCCGTTCGTCAGCTTTCCGCCAACGTCGTGAACCGCATCGCCGCCGGCGAGGTGGTCGAGCGCCCGGCAAGCGCCGCGAAGGAGCTCATCGAGAACGCGCTCGATGCCGCTGCGACGCGCATCGAGATCGTGACCGACGGCGGCGGGCGGCGCCTGATCCGCGTCACCGATGACGGCTCGGGCATGACGCGCGGCGATCTTGCGCTCGCGGTCGAGCGCCACGCGACGTCAAAGCTGCCCGAGGACGATCTGCTTGCCATCAGCACGCTCGGGTTTCGCGGCGAGGCGCTGCCGTCGATCGGGGCGGTGGCGCGACTCGCAATCACGACGGGGCACGAGAGCGAGCCACACGCGTGGACGATCGAGGTCGATGCCGGGACGAAGTCCGAGGTGCGGCCGGCTGCGCTCAACGACGGTACGCGTGTCGAGGTGCGCGATCTCTTCTACGCGACGCCTGCGCGGCTCAAGTTTCTGAAGACCGATCGCACCGAGGCCGAAGCGATTCGCGACGTGGTGCGCCGCCTTGCGATGAGCCGGCCGGATGTGGCCTTCACGCTGGCGGGGGAGGAGCGCGCGCCGATCACCTGGGGCGCCGCGCTGCCCGGACCTGCCGGACGTCTCGCGCGGCTTGGCGATGTGCTCGGGGCGGACTTCCGGCAGAACGCCGTCGCGGTGCAGGGCGGGCGCGAGGGGCTCCTGATCGAGGGCTGGGCGGCGCTGCCGACCTACACAAAGGGCAATGCGCTCTCGCAATATGTCTTCGTGAACGGCCGCCCAGTGCGCGACCGGCTGATGCTCGGCGCGGTGCGCGCGGCTTATGCGGACTATCTGCCGCGCGACCGCCATCCGGTGGTGGCGCTGTTCATCGCGGTCGAGCCGCGCGAGGTCGACGTGAATGTGCACCCGGCCAAGACCGAGGTGCGCTTCCGCGATGCCGGCCTGGTGCGTGCCTCGATCGTGCGCGCGCTGCAGGAGGCACTGGCGCGCGACACGCAACGCACTGCGACCACCGGGGGCGAAGCGACCATCGCGGCATTCCGGCCGAATCTTGGCCCCAGCCGCGGTTGGGACTGGCGCGCCTCTCCGGCTTTCCCGACACAGGGCGCAAC
>JBAVXH010000222.1:0-2160 GCA_049698215.1 Xanthobacteraceae bacterium
GCTGCCAATAGCAAAAGGCCCGGTGTCTGCACCGGGCCTTTCGTATGATTTGCGAGCTTGCGGGTTACGCCGCTTCGTCCTCGACCACGGCCTCTTCGGCCTCCTCGGCGGGCTTGGGACCGCGCCGCGGGCCCTTCGCCAGTGCCGCCTCGATCTCCTTGACGGCTTCGGTCACGGTGCAACGCTGCACCGCCGAAATTTCACGCGAGAGCCGGTCGAGGGCTGCTTCGTAGAGCTGGCGCTCCGAATAGCTCTGCTCCGGCTGGGTGTCGGAGCGGAACAGGTCACGCACGACCTCCGCGATCGCGACGATGTCGCCCGAGTTGATCTTGGCTTCGTATTCCTGGGCGCGGCGCGACCACATGGTGCGCTTGATGCGGGCCCGGCCCTTCAGGGTCTCGAGCGCGCGCTTCACCAGCCCGCCCTCGGCGAGCTTGCGCATCCCAACGGTCGCGATCTTGCTGACCGGCACCCGCAACGTCATCTTATCCTTCAGGAACGAGATCACGAACAGCTCGAGCTTGTAGCCGGCTACCTCCTGCTCCTCGATCGAAAGGATCTGGCCGACGCCGTGAGCCGGGTACACGATGTACTCGTTGATCTTGAACCCGTGACGCTGGGTCGCCTTGGCGACGGGACGCTCCACCACCGCCATGACAGGGCGCTCGGTGCGCGGGGCGGCAGGGCGGGCGGCAGTCTTCTTGGAAGTCATACTTCGGGATGCTCCTTGTCGGTTCGGCTTACGAACCGGCTTGTGTTTGGCGCCGCGGGCGGCACTGCGAGACGACGAAACTCTCCGGCGGCTACCGGCGGAGGCCTTTTTGGTGCTAGTCTTCTTCAAACGACGCGGTTTCTCAGCCACAGCTTTCGCGTGGATCGCACGCTCCCTGACCCCGTTTCCCGATAAGTTCCCGAAAAAATAAGCTCCCCACGGGGAGCGGCTTCGGGTCATTGCTCATTGTGTCGTTAATATATCACATTTCCCGCGAAAATCAATGCCTTGGAGCAATGCAAACGGGCAAAACCGCCCGGTTTGGGTGGCATTTTTGTGAAAAAACGTTAACGCGGGAAAACTTGTGGTTGCTAGTCGCCTTCGCCCGGCTCAGGGTCGAAATACTGGAGCTTGCCGGGCTTGCCTTCCCATTCCTTATGGTCCGGCGGCGGTTCGCGCTTCACCGTGATGTTCGGCCAGACCTTCGAGTACTCGGAGTTGATCTTGAGGAACTCCTCAAGCCCCGGTTCCGTGTCCGGCTTGATCGCCTCGACCGGGCATTCCGGCTCGCAGACGCCGCAATCGATGCATTCGTCCGGATGGATCACGAGCATGTTGGCGCCCTCGTAGAAGCAATCGACGGGGCACACGGACACGCAATCCATCAGCTTGCACTTAATGCAGCTGTCGTTGACGATATAGGTCATTCGATCTCCGGCCGGGAACGCGAGGGTTTGCTAGCGCAATGATTTAGGCCACGCAAGGCTGCGCGCTATTCACGCCCAAGCAACCGGTCGATCGCGCGGCGCTCCTGTTTGGTCGGCCGTCCGGCGCCCGGATCGCGCGAGGCGACCGCGCGTTCCGGCGCGGGCCCCGGCGCTGGTGTCAGGTCCTCCCACAAGAGGCGCGCTGCGTCCGCATCGCCGCGCCGTTCCGCAAAGCCGGTCACCTTCAGCACACGCACCGCGCGATCGAGCGCGATGGTCACGACATCGCCCGAACGCACAGGCTGACTTGCTGCGCCGATGCGCGTGTCGTTGAGCCGCACGTTTCCGCCATTCACCAGCGCGGCCGCCGCAGTGCGCGTGCGCACGACGCGCGCGTGCCACAGCCATTTGTCGATGCGCTGGCGGCCGGTCAGGCAACACTCTCCTCCGTCATGCCCGCACTTGTTGCGGGCATCCACGTCTTTAGGTCCGGCAAGACGTGGATGGCCGGGCGTCAGGGCGTTCACGCCCGTCTTCAACGGGCTATGCCCGGCCATGACGAAATTATCTTTCCTTGCTCGCTTCGAGCTGTTCCTTCAGCGCGGCAAGCTTGGCGAACGGCGAGTTCGGATCCGCCTGGCCGCGCCGCTCCTTCGGATCGATCCACTCGCGCGGCTCGCCGCGATCGCGATCCTTGAAGTCGCGCCGGCCGCCTTCGCGCCGCGGGCCACGATCCTGCCG
>JBAVXH010000223.1:0-13974 GCA_049698215.1 Xanthobacteraceae bacterium
GCCTTGACCGGCGCGGCCTTGGCGGCCGGCTTGGGGGCCGGTTTCTTCGGGGGCGGCGCCTTGGCCCTTGTTTTTGCTGCTTTTGCTGCTGCTGCCGTCTTCGATGCCATAACTGTCCTCTGCGCACGCCCCGAGGGCGGCGGATAGCGAAAAAGGGCAGCGCAAGCGCCACCCGTACGAATCAAGGCCGGAAGTCTGGGCAGGGCTCATTAAGCCCCGATTAACCCTCGATCAACCGGCCAAACCTGGCCTTTTTTCCGGTTCCCCCGCGTGTGCCACCGCGTCCGGCCTGATTGTCTCCCCTACCCTATGCGGGGAGTCTCGGTTTCCTCTTTGAGCATTGACCCTAGTCCGAAAACCGATTCCCGCTTTTCGGGGGTCAATGCCTCAGAATGTGCGCACCGGCCGTCCTGACAGGGCCCCAAAGCCATCGATCAAGGCCTCGGTCCCCTCCAGCGCGGCGAGGCGCGCCTGGATATCGCGGAGCCACGCGAGGTTCTCCTCGCTCGGCTCGCTCCCCAAGGCGGCTTCGGCGTCTTTGAGCTCCTTATGTAGCGTCCGCGACTTGCGATGCAAGCTGACAACGTGGGTCCACCAAAGACTTACATCCTCCGGCGCAGCGGCTTCGCGCGCCGGCCAGTCTGACGGATGGGTAATCGCCTGTTCGACCCGCGCCAGCAGCGCCCCCTGGCTTCGCGCCGTAATCGCGGCACGCATCGCGGCGGGGCTCACCGGGTGCTCCGTTGCGGCAGCATCGAGGATCGCGGCGCGGAGCCGGTCGCCGTCGGCGTGCCGGAACTCGAGCGCAGCCAGTTCCTCGGCGTGCGTGTCGAGCAGCCACGGATGGTTGACGAGCGCGAGCAAGATCAGCGCCTCGCGGCTGGGAATTGATAGGCGGTGACCGCGATGTGTCGCGCTATTTCGCAGCTCATCGCTTCCAACACGCTTGTTTTGCTGCCAGTTCGGAGCTTGCCCCGAGTGAGCTCGGCGACCGTGGCGTCCACTTTCACGGACATCCCATCCGCGCCGGTTCTCATTGGCCGGGCGCGGCGCCGGCGCAAACAGTGCGCGCACGCGCTCGTCCAGGTCCTGGCGGTAATACTTGCGCACCGACGGATCGTTGATCTGGTTGGTCACTTCGGCGATGCGCCGGTCGAGGCCGGCCCGGCGTTCGGGCGTATCGAAGCCGCCCGCCTCCGTCTCGCGCTGCCACAACATGTCGGCGAGCGGGCGCGCCGCGCCGATGACCTCGCTGATCGCCTCGCGCCCACCGGAGCGCAACAGGTCGTCCGGGTCCTGTCCTTCGGGCAGCAGCGCGAACTTCACGGTCTTGCCCGGCTTGATATGCGGCAGCGCGAGGTCGACCGCGCGATAGGCCGCGCGGCGGCCCGCGCCGTCGCCATCGAAGCAAAGCACCGGTTCGTCAGTCATCTTCCAGATGAGCGCGAGTTGATCCTCGGTGAGCGCGGTGCCGAGCGGCGCGACGGCCGCCTCGTATCCCGCCGTCATCATCGCAATCACATCGATGTAGCCCTCGACGACGACAATCGACGCGCCGTTGTGTGCGGCCTGACGCGCAGTGGCGCCGTTGTAGAGATTGGCGCCCTTGTGGAAGAGCGGCGTCTCGGGCGAGTTCAGGTACTTCGCGGGCACGTCCTTTTCGAGCGCCCGCCCGCCAAATGCGATGGTGCGCCCGCGCAAGTCCGCGATGGGAAAGATCACGCGATCGCGGAAGCGATCGTACGGCACCGGAATATCCTCGCCGGACACCAGTAGTCCCGCCTCGACCATGTCTTCGGTCGAAACGCCCTGCGCGCCCAGATGCTCCTTCAGCGCATAGCGCTCCGGCGGCGCATAGCCGATACGGAATTGCAGTTGTGTTTTCGGCTCGATACCGCGGTCCGCAAGGTAGCCGCGCGCCTTCGCGCCCGCGCGCGACGCCAGTGTCGCCTCGAAGAATTTCGCCGCCAGCTCGACGATGTCATGCAGCGTCTTGCGCCGCTCCTCGCGCGCCTCGGCTTCCGGCGTCGACTTCGGCAGGGGCACCCCGGCCATCCCGGCGAGACGCTCCACCGCTTCGGGGAAGTTCACCCCCTCGGTCTGCATTACGAAATCGAAGATGTTGCCGTTCTTCTGCGAGGAGAAATCGAACCAAGCCTGCTTCTGGTCATTCACGAAAAACGAGGCCGTTTTCTCCTTGTTGAACGGCGACAGCCCCTTCCACTCGCGCCCAGCCTTCTTCAACGCAACGCGCCGCCCGACGACTTCCGAAACCGGAAGGCGGGACTTCAAGTCCTCGAGGAAGTCGGGCGAAAAGCGCATGGTGATTCGGGGGCTGTTGACCGACCTTACCCCATATCGCGGCGGGGCCGCTGACGGCGGCTAGAGGCGGCCTTGTCCCGGCTATTCACAGGGCATTTGGCCGCTTGCCCGACCGTCTCCTAGCGCGGACGGTCACAATCTGCTTTCGCCCGCTGTCATCATAGGTGCGCCGCTTCGGAGCAGGTGAAAGCCCTTCGAGAGCATCCTCGTCGAAGACGTGCTCTACAACCGCGTACGGGGGACCATTGTACCAAGCCGGGTCGTCGTCATGATCCAGCTTGATCGCCGCGATGGTTCGCCTGCCGACGTCCGTGCAACGCCATCGCCCGGTTTCGGTGAGAAACTCGCGACCGATTTTGAAATCCGAATGCTTCATGCCCTTCGGCACGAAGTCGATATGCTTTTTCTTGGAAACAGCCATCAGCATTGCTCGCGATCTAAGCGCGAGCCCCCTCACCCGGCTCGCATTCGCTCGCCACCCTCTCCCCGCTGCGCGGGGCGAGGGAACTACCCCCCGCTCAGTATCTTCTTCACCGCGCCGCTCGCCTTGCCGAAGTCGAGCTTGCCGGCATAGCGCTCCTTCATTGCCGCCATCACGCGGCCCATGTCCTTCATGGCGGAGGCGCCGGTTTCCTTCACCAGCGCGAGGATCGTGTCGTGGATCTCCTGATCGGTCATCTGCTTCGGCAGATATTTCTCGATGATCGCGATCTCCTCGCGCTCCTGCGTGACAAGGTCCGCGCGGCCGCCCTTCTCGTAAAGCTCGGCCGACTCGTGGCGCTGCTTGATCATCTTCTGCAGCACGCCGAGAATGTCCTCGTCGCTCAATGCGGGCTTGCTCTGCCCGCGCGCCTCGATATCGGCGTTCTTGAGCGTCGAATTGACCAGCCGCAGCGTCGAGACGCGGCGCGCATCGCCCGCCTTCATCGCGCCCTTCAAGGCATTGTTGATATCGTCGCGCAGCATCGAAACCGCCTCTAACCGATTGATTTGTCGGAAACTCGTTCGCCCGTCCGCAACCCGTTTTGACCCCGCGCGGGCACGCCGCTATCTAAGCCCGCCATGGACCACAAACAAGGCGATTCCGGCTGGGCCGATGCTAAGGCCACCGCCCTCCTGGTGCTCGCCGACGGCACCGTGCTCGAAGGCTATGGCCTGGGCGCAACCGGCCATGCGGTCGGCGAAGTGTGCTTCAACACCGCGATGACCGGCTACGAGGAGATCCTCACCGATCCGTCCTACGCCGGACAAATCATCACCTTCACGTTCCCGCACATCGGCAATGTCGGCACCAACGAGGAGGACATCGAGACCGTCAACATGGCGGCGACGCCCGGGGCGCGTGGCGTCATCCTGCGCACAGCCATCACCGAGCCGTCGAGCTGGCGCAACAAGCTGCACCTCGACGCCTGGCTCAAACGCCGCGGCATCGTGGGTCTCGCCGGCATCGACACGCGCGCGCTGACCGGCCTCATCCGCGAGAAGGGCATGCCCAACGCCGTGATCGCGCACGAGCCCTCGGGCATGTTCGATCTCGATGCGCTGAAAAAGGAAGCGCGCGAGTGGCCCGGGCTCGTCGGCATGGACCTCGTGCCGATGGTGACGAGCGGTCAGCGCTTCACCTGGGACGAGACCGAGTGGAAACTCGGCGAGGGCTACGGGCGCCAGCAGAATGGCGAGTTCCATGTCGTGGCGATCGACTACGGCATCAAGCGTAACATCCTGCGCCTGCTCGCCGGCACCGCCGGCAAGGTGACGGTTGTCCCGGCGACGACCTCGGCCGACGATATTCTCGCGATGAAGCCGGACGGCGTGTTCCTGTCGAACGGCCCCGGCGATCCGGCGGCGACCGGCGAATACGCGGTACCGGTGATCAAACAGGTCATCGACTCAGGGACCCCCACCTTCGGCATCTGCCTCGGCCACCAGATGCTCGGCATCGCGCTCGGCGGCACGACCAAGAAAATGCATCAGGGCCACCACGGCGCGAACCATCCGGTGAAGGACCTCACCACCGGCAAGGTCGAGATCACCTCGATGAACCACGGCTTCGCGGTCGACAAGGAGTCGCTGCCGGGCAATGTCGAGCAGACCCACGTCTCACTGTTCGACGGTTCGAACTGCGGCCTCGCGCTGAAAGACAAGCCGGTCTTCTCGGTTCAGTATCATCCGGAGGCATCGCCCGGCCCGCGCGACAGTCATTATCTCTTCCGCCGGTTCGCCGATTTGATGCGCGACAAGAAGCGCGCGTGATCGAGCCCGCGGCATTCGTCTTCGCCGACGACGGCGCGGTGCCGAACAACCGCCTGCCGTTCCTCGTGTACAAGGGCGCAATCGGCGGACGCGATCTTGCGTCGGCGATCGAGACGGCGTTTCGCCGCAACGATTGGGGCCACGGCCTCTGGCACAACGGCATCTTTCCGTTCGTGCACTACCACTCGCAAATCCACGAGGTGCTCGGCATCGCCGCCGGCAAGGCGCGCGTGCGCTTCGGCGGCAGCAAGGGCGAAGAGCTGGACGTTGAGGCCGGCGATGTCGCGGTGCTGCCCGCCGGCACCGGGCACCAGCGGCTGTCATCGACGCCGGACCTGCTGGTGATCGGCGCCTATCCGCCGGACGGGCATTACGATCTTTGCCGCGGCACCAGCGCCGAGCACGCCCGCGCGCTTGCAACGATCCCGCGCGTGCCGCTGCCCGCGACCGATCCGCTGTTCGGAGTGAGCGGGCCGCTGACGAGGCTGTGGCGCTGATCTTTCCACTTGTCATGCTCCGCGAAAGCGGAGCATCCAGTAACCGCCGGCGCTTCGATTGGGCGTGTGGTGTCTACTGGATCGCCCGCCTTCGCGGGCGATGACGCAGGTGATCCTTCCATGACCTCCTGGCGCGAATTCTGGGACAGCGCGCATTCGATCTATGTGAGCGAGCGCCACAAGGACGTGCATTATCGCGACGTCGCCGAACAGCTCGCCGCCTTCGTGCCGTCCCCGCAGGCGCGCGTGCTCGATCACGGCAGTGGCGAGGCGGTCCACGCGGACCTTGTGGCGGCGCGCGCCGGCGAACTCCTGCTGTGCGACTCAGCCGCGACCGTGCGGGCCTCGATCGCGGCGCGCTTTGCCGGCAACCCGAAGATCAAGGTGATCGCACCCGAGGACGTGGAGCGCCTGCCGGACGCGCGGCTCGACCTCATCTTCGCCAATTCGCTGGTCCAATACCTCACCGCTGCCGAGCTCGAACGCACCCTGGCGCTCTGGCGCCGCCTGCTTGCGCCAGGCGGCGTTCTCATCGTGGCGGATGTGATACCGCCGCAGGTCGGTGCGCTGAGCGACGGGCTCGCGCTGTTGCGCTACGCGGCCGCGCACAGGTTTCTCGGAGCGGCGCTCATCGGCCTGACCCGCACCGCACTCTCCCGCTACCGCCGGCTGCGCAGCGAGCTTGGCATCGCGCGCTACAGCGACGCGAATTTCCTGCAAAAGCTGCATGCCGCCGGATTTTCCGCGGAGCGACTGCCGAAAAATGTCGAGCACAATCCCGCGCGCATGACCTTTCGCGCGCGCTTAACCAGTTAACCTTCTCTTTACCTTGTTGATGCGCCCCGTTCCGCGGCCGGAAATAATGGCACCGACCCGGTGGCGGAGTGTAACGCGGGGGCGCAGCAACGCCCCTCACGTCTGGTTCGAATCCAGACCCGGGTCTCCATCAACTTTGCGCCTTGCCGACCGTATCGGCCATCACGGCGCCGCGTGCGCCCAGCGGTTTCCGCGCGCCCGTCGTGGTATCGCGCGCGGTTTGATGCTCGACCTCGGCGTTGAGCTCCGCGCCGATCAGGACCACGCTGACGGAGAGCCAGATCCACATCATCAGGCCGATCACCGCACCGAGCGAGCCATAGGTCGCGTTGTAGTCGGTGAACCTGGACAGATAGAGCGAGAACAGCGCCGAGATCGCGAGCCACGCGAAGGACGCGACCATGCTGCCCGGCGTCAGCCAGCGCCACTTCGCATCCTTGCGCGAGGGACCGAAGCGATAGAGGAGCGCAAGCCCGAACATCACGAGGATCAACAGCGCGGGCCAGCGCAGCAGCGCGAGGAGCCAGGCCTGTCGATCCTCGGCGAGCCCGAGATAAGCGAGCACCAGCGGCAGCGCGACGACTGCGCCGATCGCAATCAGCAGCGCGATCACCGCGCCAAGCGTGAAGGTGAGCGAAATGGCGTTCAGCTTGATGAAGCCGCGCTTCTCGTCCTCGTCATAGACGATGTTGAGGGCATCGAAGATCGCTTTCATGCCGGCGTTCGCACTCCACAGCGCCAGGCCGAGCGCGATCACGAATGCGACGGTCAGCTTGCCGTCGTTGTTGCCGGCGATGCGGGTGATCTGGTCGCCGATCAGTTCGTAGGCGGTGCCGGGCATCACGCTTCCAATGAAGCTCAGGTGCTCGTTGATGGTGCTCGCCTTGGCGAATAGCCCGTAGAGCGAGACCAGCGCCGTGATGGCGGGCACGACGGCCAGCATGGCGTAGAACACGACGCCGGCGGCAATCATGAACAGGCGATCCGCGCTGATCTCCTCGTAGCTGCGCCAGAGAATGTCCTTCCAGCCGCGCGCCGGAATCTGGGTCGGCGTGTCGGCACTGCGTCCATGTCCCGGCTCTACGGCCCGCTTGACCTGGAGCGAGTGCGGCTCGTCGGAGGCGCGATCGGCGCCCGGCGGCTTGGCGCTTTTCGGCTTCCCTCCCGACCGGCGGACATCCTCAAACCGAAGCGCGACGGTGGCGAGGGCAACGCCCGCGAGCGCTGCAAGCATGGACGGAACGGCGCGCGGGGTGTGCATGGCCTGCACTAACGCGCAGAAGCACAACTGTTTCCCTTTCGCGGCGCCAGGAGGCCAGCCCCGGCTGGGTGCTGTTGCGTGGTCATATCCGCCGAACTAACCTTTCGGCATACAACGTGAGTCCGTGACATGCGCCTGGCAAAGACTTCGGTTGGTGTGCTTCTCGGGCTCGGGATTGCGCCCTTTCTGGTCGGCGCCGCAAAGGCTCAGATCCAGTGCACCCTGTCCGGGCCGACCGGGAGAGCGACAGTGGACGCGCGAACTTGCACGCGCGAAGACTCGAAAGCCATCGCGCTGGCGCAGGCCCAGGCGATGGCGGATCAGCAGGTCCGCTGCCCTGTTTTGACTGGCCCCGCGGTCAACGCGATCTGCCGGAAGCATGGGCTCAAGCCTGCTCTCGGCCAGTTTTGGCCACGACCGATAACACCGCCCAAGGGCTATTATCAGGCCTCCTATACGTTCCCCACGCAATGCCAGGCATTCCGCAAGGTATCCGAAGTGGTTTACTGGACCCCCGGCACGCCATGCCCCATTTGGCATGCCAAGGTACAAGTCATGAAGGCGTGCGGCGTCCTCTGTCAGCGGTAAGCCGCCGACCGCGTGACAGCGCCCGTCCCCAATTTCTTCTTCCGAGAGTTCTTCCGTCTCCTCCGATTCTGGTCTAGACAACGCCCGCGCGGGGCCGGGCCCTGCCGCGGGGGACGCGCGTTCGGCGCGCCCTTTTTTTGTGCCCCAAATACTGAGACGAATGCCCAAACGCACTGATATCTCGACGATTTTGATCATCGGCGCGGGCCCGATCGTGATCGGCCAGGCGTGCGAGTTCGACTATTCGGGGACGCAGGCCTGCAAGGCGCTCAAGGCCGAGGGCTACCGGATCGTGCTGGTCAATTCCAACCCGGCCACGATCATGACCGACCCGGATCTGGCCGACGCGACCTACATCGAACCGATCACGCCTGAGCTGGTCGCCAAGATCATCGAGAAGGAGCGCAACGTCGTCCCGGGCGGCTTCGCGCTGTTACCGACCATGGGCGGGCAGACCGCGCTCAACTGCGCGCTCTCGCTGCGCCGCATGGGGACGCTGGAGAAATTCGATATCGAGATGATCGGCGCGACCGCCGACGCCATCGACAAGGCCGAGGACCGCGCGCTGTTCCGCGACGCGATGACCAAGATCGGGCTGGAAACGCCGCGCTCAAAGCTCGCCAATGCGTCGGGGCTCAAGGGTCAGGATCGCGAGAAATACAAGCTCCAGCGGGCGCACATCGAAGGGCGCGATCTTTCCGATGCGCAGAAGAAACAAGCGCTCGCCGACTTCGAGCTGGACTGGACCAAGCAGGAGCCGGAGCGGCGCGAGCGCTATCAGGATCAGGCGCTGATCGAGGCGTTGCAGGCGCTCGATCATGTCGGACTGCCGGCGATCATCCGCCCGTCGTTCACGCTCGGCGGCACCGGCGGCGGCATCGCTTACAACAAGGCCGAGTTCCTCGAGATCGTCGAGCGCGGTCTCGACGCCTCGCCCACCAACGAGGTGCTGATCGAGGAGAGTGTTCTCGGCTGGAAGGAGTTCGAGATGGAGGTGGTCCGCGACAAAGCGGACAATTGCATCATCATCTGCTCGATCGAGAATTTCGATCCGATGGGCGTGCACACCGGCGACTCGATCACCATCGCGCCGGCGCTGACGCTGACGGACAAAGAGTATCAGATCATGCGCGACGCCTCGATCGCGGTGCTGCGCGAGATCGGGGTCGAGACTGGCGGCTCGAACGTGCAGTTCGCCGTCAACCCCGAGGACGGCCGTCTCGTCATCATCGAGATGAACCCGCGCGTCTCGCGCTCGTCCGCGCTTGCGTCGAAGGCAACCGGCTTTCCGATCGCCAAGGTCGCCGCCAAGCTCGCGGTCGGCTACACGCTCGACGAGATCGCCAACGACATCACCGGCGGCGCGACGCCCGCGAGCTTCGAGCCGACGATCGACTACGTCGTCACCAAGATCCCGCGCTTCGCCTTCGAGAAATTCCCCGGCGCCGAACATACGCTGACCACCTCGATGAAATCGGTCGGCGAGGCGATGGCGATCGGCCGCACCTTCCAGGAAAGCTTGCAAAAGGCGCTGCGCTCGCTCGAAACCGGCCTCACCGGCCTCGACGAGATCACCATCGAGGACTTGGGGCTGGGCGACGACAAGAACGTGATCCGCGCAGCCCTCGGCACGCCGACGCCCGACCGCTTGCTCAAGGTCGCGCAGGCGATGCGGCTCGGTTTCTCGGACGAAGAGGTCTACACCGCCTGCAAGATCGATCCCTGGTTCCTCGCGCAGATCCGCGGCATCGTGGAAACCGAGGACCAGATCCGCATCAAGGGCTTGCCGCAAACCGCGGGCGCGTTCCGCCGCCTCAAGGCAATGGGATTTTCCGACGCGCGCCTCGCGGTGCTGACCAAGCGCGGCGAGGCGGATGTGACGAAGGCGCGCCGCGCGCTCGACGTGCGGCCGGTGTTCAAGCGCATCGACACCTGCGCGGCCGAGTTCGCCTCGCCCACCGCCTATATGTACTCGACCTACGAGGCGCCGTTCGCGGGCGCTGTCGCCAACGAGGCGCAGCCGTCCGACAAGAAGAAGGTCATCATCCTGGGTGGCGGTCCCAACCGCATCGGCCAGGGCATCGAGTTCGACTATTGCTGCTGCCATGCCTGCTTCGCGCTGCACGAGGCGGGCTATGAAAGCATCATGGTCAACTGCAATCCCGAAACGGTGTCGACCGACTACGACACCTCGGACCGCCTCTACTTCGAGCCGCTGACGCCCGAGGATGTGCTGGAGATCATCGACACGGAGCGCAGCAACGGCACGCTGCACGGTGTGATCGTGCAGTTCGGCGGCCAGACGCCGCTCAAGCTCGCCGACCCGCTGGAAAAAGCCGACGTTCCGATCCTCGGCACCTCGCCCGACGCGATCGACCTCGCCGAGGACCGCAACCGCTTCAAGCTGCTGCTCGATCGCCTCAAGCTGCGCCAGCCGGAGAACGGCATCGCCTATTCGGTGGAGCAGGCGCGGCTGATCGCTGCCGACCTCGGCTATCCCTTTGTGGTGCGCCCCTCCTATGTGCTGGGCGGACGCGCGATGCAGATCATCCGCGAAGAGCAACAGCTCGGCGACTACCTGCTCGAAACGCTGCCCGAACTGGTGCCGCACGACGTGAAGGCGCGCTACCCAAACGACAAGACCGGGCAGATCAACACCGTGCTCGGCAAGAACCCGCTGCTGTTCGACCGCTATCTTTCCGATGCCATCGAGGTCGACGTCGATTGCCTGGCCGACGGCAAGGACACCTTCATCGCCGGCATCATGGAGCACATCGAGGAGGCCGGTATTCACTCCGGCGACTCGGCCTGCTCGCTGCCGCCGCACTCGCTCGATCGCCAGACCATCGCGGAGCTGGAGCGCCAGACCCGCGCACTCGCACTCGCGCTCAATGTCGGCGGCCTGATGAACGTGCAGTACGCGATCAAGGACGGCGACATCTACGTGCTGGAGGTGAACCCGCGCGCCTCGCGCACCGTGCCGTTCGTCGCCAAGGTGATCGGGCTCCCGGTCGCCAAGCTCGCCGCGCGGATCATGGCGGGCGAATCCCTCGCCAGCCTCAACCTGAAGCCACCGCAGTTCGAGCATGTCGGCGTGAAGGAGGCGGTGTTCCCGTTTGCCCGGTTCCCGGGCGTCGATACGGTGCTCGGCCCGGAGATGAAGTCGACCGGCGAGGTCATGGGCCTCGACTGGTCTTTCGACATCGCGTTCGCCAAGAGTCAGATCGGCGGCGGCGCCACCCTGCCACGGGCCGGAACCGTGTTCGTGTCGATGCGCGACAACGACAAGCCGCGCATTGTCGAGACCGTCAAGCTGCTGGAAAAGCTCGGTTTCAAGGTGATCGCCACGGGCGGAACCCAGCGCTACCTCACCCAGCAGGGGGTTGCGTCCGAAAAGATCAACAAGGTGCTGGAAGGGCGCCCCCATATCGTCGATCGCATCAAAAACGGCGGTGTTCAGCTCGTTTTCAACACCACCGACGGGGCGGCGGCCCTGACCGACAGCCGCTCTCTGCGTCGGGCTGCCCTCTTGCATAAAGTGCCCTACTACACCACTCTTGCGGGTGCGATCGCTGCGGCGCAGGGGATCAAGGCCCACCTTGAGGGCGATCTTCAGGTTCGCGCGTTACAGAGCTACTTCGGCGGCAAGGCCTGACGGCGGGCAGGCTGCCAGGGGCGTGATTCCGAAGCTTGCCCTGGACGTGATCCGGGGAACCGGTTTTCGGACAAGGTCATGCTCAACAAAACACTGGGCCCCGGCTCGCGGAGCTGACGGTCCAGGACGGTAAGAGTTTGGACAGGTCTGCGGTCGCGTCGTCGGTTTCCGGCACGCGATCGGAGTTTTTTTGTGAGGTTGGAGGCAACCCGGAGCGATGGAAAAGATCCCGATGACCGCCGCCGGCTATACGGTGCTGGAAACCGAGCTGAAGCACCGCCAGCAGGTCGAGCGGCCGCGCATCATCCAGCAGATCACCGAGGCGCGCACGCACGGCGACTTGTCCGAGAACGCCGAGTATCACGCCGCCAAGGAGTCGCAGTCGCTCAACGAGGGCCGCATTGCGGAGCTTGAGGACAAGCTCGCGCGCGCCGAGGTGATCGACGTATCGAAGCTCTCCGGCGACACCATCAAGTTCGGCGCGACGGTCACGCTGATCGACGAGGACACCGACAAGAAACAGGTTTGGCAGATCGTCGGCGAACCGGAGGCGGACGCGAAGGCCGGCCGCATCTCGATCACCTCGCCGCTCGCGCGCGCGCTGATCGGCAAGACCAAGGGCACCTCGGTCGAGGTCGTTACGCCGGGCGGCGCGAAGGGCTATGAGGTAAAGAAGATCGAGTGGCGGTAGGGCCCCGCGCCTGTCGCCTGGATTGGACTGCCTGTATTGTCCCGGCGACTGTGTCTGGCACCTTGCAATGCGGAATGGCTGAGACCGACAACATCGTACTTGAGCACCTGCGCCATATCCGCGGGGCGGTTGACGCTTTGCGCGATGACATGCGCGAGGTGAAGCAAAGGGTGGGTGCCCTGGAGACCGAGGTCGCGCAGGTCAATGTGCGACTGGCCGAAGTGTCCAATCGCATCGACCGGCTTGCCAACAGGGTCGAGCGCATCGAACAGCGGCTGAACCTCGCCGAAGCTTAGGTGAGTAGGACCGAGTGGCGGTGAGCGAGCGACTTCGAGCTTCTTCGCGCTGACACATTGCGCTTCGCGGAGCGAGGCAATGGGGACGTGGTGGTGGAATAATCCCGAGGCGTGGGACCGCGCTGTCTTCAAGCGCGTTCCGCAAGGATGGATTTATCGATCGCCGATTCAGTGGGTGCCGTTCGGAATCGGACAGGCATCCTACTTTCTGCTCAACGATGCGCAAAAAGACCGGATCACCCGGATTCTTCGTGGCGCGCAGTGGTATGTCGTCGCCGCGCTGCTTACGCTGTTTCTGCCCGCTTACATCGTGGCCTGGACATTCCGAGCGCTGGCGTTTTCGTCGCCGCTCAGCGCGGCGCTCATCGTCGCCCTAGGCATCCTCGCGCTTCAATACGCCCTTGCGCTCGCCTACTGGCTGCTGCTGCGCAAACCGCTGTCCGAAGCGCAACCGACGTCCGAGCGAATTACATTCGGCGAACAATTCGAAGCCATTGCGGGGACGGTGCCACGGGCATTGCTGATCTTTTACGCCGTGTTTTTTTGCGCACTGATGGTCTTCTTCGGATATGGCGCGTTTAGGACAGGAATGGGAGACTTGACGTCTCTGACCGCGATTATCCTCCTCGGAGTCCCCGCCGCCGCAATCATCGCCGCACTTGTCGTCAGGCGCCGGGCCAGACAACGGGCAGCTCGCGCGGGCTGATCTACGCCGCGGGCCGCACCGCCATGAGCGTGCATGCGAGCGTGCGGTCGTAGCAGTAGAGCCGTCCATCCTGTCCGACCTGCGCCTGATGATGCCCATCGCGCATCGGAAACGGCTTGGAACAACCGCAACACACTTTCGGCGAGCCGCTGAGCCGGTAGCGCGTCGGCTTGACGCGATAGCTCCGTGGCGCGCCCGTATCGAACACCAGATTCAGATGACTCATGACCGTGCTCTTAAACCTGCGAACTGCCTTCAGGGCATTTGTCGCAAGCCGGGGGGACGCGGTAAGTGATCCGGATCACATTCGGGACGATTTCCCGGCGCCGGGGTCCGTCATGGCGAGGAGCGTCGGCGACGAAGCCCTGCGCCCTACGCATTACCCCGCCGCCACGGCCTCGCCCTCGATCTCGACCTTGAGGTCCGGCCCGGCGAGGCCCGCGATCACCAGATAGGTCGACGACGGATTGGCATCGCCGAGCTTGCGCGCGCGAATCTCGCGTGAAAGTTTGAGCGCCTCGGCCGAGCCGTCGGTGGTGAAGTAGGTGATCTTGACGAGATCGCCCGCGCCCATGCCTTCCGAGGCCAGCACCGCGAGCAGATTGTCGTAAGCCTGCTCAATCTGCGCGGGCAGATCGCCCGCGAGCGTGCCGTCCGGCTTGATGCCGACCTGGCCCGCCATCACCAACCGCTTCAATCCATTCCCGAGCGGATGCACGGTCGCGTGGTGATAACGCCCGAGCGGCGGATGCACCGCGGGCGGATTGGTGCGGCGGAGGGTTGGCATGATGATGGGACTCCGGTTGGGGGCGAGGATGCACGCCCGTTCTAACACGGGCGCAGTTCGTAGGGCGCAATAAGCATGCCCCCGCGAAGGCGGGGGCGACGC
>JBAVXH010000224.1:0-3728 GCA_049698215.1 Xanthobacteraceae bacterium
GCTCGGACAGGATCAGCAGTACCTTTTCGCGAAGGCGAATTGCAGAGTCGATCTCGTCCCAAATTCTTCCGCCGATCGGTAGATCATGCGGCGCAAACCAACAACGAACGCTTTGGTTTTGTAGGTCCGCATGAAGTCGCTCGACGAACTTCTGATCTACTGACGAATAGCTGATAAAGCATGAGAAAAACTGAATAGCCGAACCAAGAAATGACGGTAGATAGTCGATTAGAGGGTCGGGAAGTCCCACTCCTCTCAGGAATGAGAGAGGCAACTGGCCTGACTGTTGGAGCGTCCGGTGATCAATCGTACTCGGGCCTTCGTGAACGCAAGTATCGAGGCCGATCGCGCCAGACATATCACAATCGGCAAAAACCGATCTGAATAGGACGGCGCGACTAAAACCGGCACCATTTAGATAACAGTCTTGAAAAACGGTCCAACCGAGATCAGCCCCATTAAGGTTCGCTTTCGCTAAGACAGCGTTTATAATTTCAGCCCGAAAAAGAATCGTCTTGGTACAATCAGCCCCAGAAAGATCGGCACTATTCAAGTTCGCTTGAAGGAAATTGGCGCGACCCAAGCGTGCCTTTCGTAGACGTGCAAAAGTCAGATCTGCCATCATCAGTTTCGCACTGCGCAAATCCGCTTTGTCAAAGGACGCAAAGGAAAGATCGGCGTGGGTAAAATCTGCTTTTCTCAATTCGGCATGAGAAAAATCAGTTTTGCTAAGATTCGCGCGCCTCAAATCCGCGCCCGAAAGCTTCGCATAGGATAAGTCAGGCTCAACCTTCGTCTCTAAGCGCCATGAGTTCCAAGCTCCGATACCCAGCCGGAGCTTCCTTATATGCTCCCTATTCGCCATCGCCGCCCCTCACCCGCCTCGCTGCGCTCGGCACCCTCTCCCCGTTTCACGGGGAGAGGGAAAGCGCGGCGCGCCTCGTGCCTCATTCACCCATAAATCTTCTCATACAAATTCCGCAAAATGCCCGCCGTCACGCCCCAGATATAGCGCTCGCCGAACGGCATCTCGTAATAGTGGCGCGTGACGCCCTTCCAGTCGCGGCTGGCGCGCTTATGGTTCGCGGCGTCCATAACAAACGCCAAAGGCACCTCGAAGGCGTCGGCGACCTCGCTGGCATTGATGCGTAATTCGTAGTTCGGGATCACGCGCGCGACCACCGGCAGGATGCGGAAGCCCGTGAAGGTGAGATAGAGGTCGAGATAGCCGATCGGCTCGATCAGCGCGGCGTTAAGCCCGATCTCCTCGTCGGCCTCGCGCAAGGCGGCGGCGAGCGGGGTGGCGTCGGCCGGATCGATCTTGCCGCCGGGAAACGCGACCTGCCCGGCGTGGTTCGGCAGGTCGGACGTGCGCATGGTGAGCAGCACGCCGGGCTCGGCATGATCGACCACCGGCACCAGCACGGCGGCGCCGCGCGTCGCCTTGACGCCCGCCTCGTCCCAGACGGCGGGATCGCGGTCGAGATCGCCGCGCGGGAAGTCGGTGAGCGTGAGATCGGTGAGTGCGGGCGGGACGTCGAGCGTGAGCGCCTTGCGTGCACGGTCGAAGAAGTCGCGGCCGACGACGAGGGGCGTTTGCGCAGTGTCCATCGTCACGCTCCGCCGTCATCCCGGAAGCCGCCGCAGGCGGCTATCCGGGACCCAGTAAACGCAGACGGTGCGGTATTGCTCGGACTGTGTTTACTGGGTCCCGGGTCTCGCTCCGCTCGCCCGGGATGACAACGGAGCATGTTCATCGCAGCCCCTTCAGCGTGTCGGCCGGCGCCATCGCGTAGAACTCGCCGCCCGACGCGACGCCGAACAGGCGCGTGCCGGCGACGTCGCGCTCCTCGCCCAGCTCGACCAGATCGTAGAACAGCGCGCGCGTCACCAGCGCCCAGAGGTCGCGGCGCACGTGCAGGTAGGGCTTCAGGCCCCCGGTCTCCTCCTCGGGCTCGAAGCGCAGCGCGTGGTCCTTCCCCGCCGTCACCCAGTCGTCCACGTTGGTGCGGAACGCGAGCGTGCGCGCCGCGCCCTCGCCTTCCTGTTTCATCTCGACCGCCGTGAACGGCGCATCGTCGACCGTGATGCCGACCTTCTCGACCGGCGTCTTGAGGAAATACTTCTCGCCCTCGCGCCAGAGCACCGAGGCGAACAGCCTGACCAGCGCGGGCCGCCCGATCGGCGTCTTCAGGTAGAACCAGGTGCCGTCGGCGGCGATGCGCATGTCGAGATCGCCGCAGAACGGCGGATTCCACAGGTGCAGCGGCGGCGGGCCCTTGGCGCCGGCTTTTTTTGCCGCACCGGCCAGCGTGTCCAGGCCGCCTGTCTTGCTTTCATTCGGCATTGCCGGTTGAGCCCTCACCCTGAGGAGCGCGAAGCGCGTCTCGAAGGGCGAGGGCGCTTGCTCGGTGGTTGTTGCCATCCTTCGAGGGCCGCCGGAGCCTGTCATCGGGCCGCGCTTTGCGCGGACCCGTTGGGCGGCCACCTCAGGATGAGGTCTTAAGCTACGGAACTTCGCCCACAATCGGCCATTGTCGGAAGCCTAACGTTGCCGGTCCTGCCCCGACTCCGGCTCGCGTGAACGTGATGTGTAGAACAGGAATCGCACGGGGCCAAAAATAGCGTAGACTCCAACGAGATATGAGAATCAGCACCGGCCGCGCGCCACAGTGCTGGCGTGATGTTTGCATATTTGGCGGGCAGCGGCTCTGGTTGACGAGGGCGCAAGCCGATAACGCACGATAAGCCAGCAACAACAAAGAGAAGAACGAACAGAACAGGAGCAGGTTCAGATGGCGGTCGAAGGGCTGGAGAAATTCGAGGACATGGTGGTGCGGGCGGCCGAAACCACGGCGGCCCATGCGCGCGCCGCCAAGGCCGCGATCGGCGCCGTCATCTTCGGGCAGGAGAGCGTGGTCGACCGCGCCCTGATCACCATCCTTTCGGGCGGCCATGCGCTGCTGGTCGGCGTGCCGGGTCTCGCCAAGACCAAGCTGGTCGAGACCATGGGCATCGCGCTCGGGCTCAACGCCCGGCGCATCCAGTTCACGCCGGACCTGATGCCCTCCGACATTCTCGGCTCCGAGGTGCTGGAGGAGACGCCCGGCGGCAAGCGCAATTTCCGCTTCCTCCCCGGTCCGATCTTCGCGCAGCTGCTGATGGCCGACGAAATCAACCGCGCCTCGCCGCGCACCCAGTCGGCGCTGCTGCAGGCGATGCAGGAGCATCACGTCACCGTCGCGGGCGCGCGGCATGATCTGCCGGCGCCGTTCCATGTGCTTGCGACGCAGAACCCGCTGGAGCAGGAAGGCACCTACCCGCTGCCCGAAGCGCAGCTCGACCGCTTCCTGATGGAGATCGACGTCGATTATCCGGACCGCGAGGCGGAGCGGAAGATCCTGTTCGACACCACCGGCGCCGAGGAGACCAAGGCCAAGGCCGCGATGACCGCCGAAGACCTGATGGCGGCGCAGCGGCTGGTGCGGCGGCTTCCGGTCGGCGAGTCCGTGGTGGAATCGATCCTCGCGCTGGTGCGCTCGGCGCGTCCGGGGCCGGAAGGCGGCGAGCTTGCCAAGTCGATCGCCTGGGGCCCGGGTCCACGCGCCAGCCAAGCCCTGATGCTGGCGGTGCGCGCCCGCGCGCTGCTCGATGGCCGTCTGGCCCCGTCGATCGACGACGTACTCGATCTTGCCGAGCCTATTCTCAAGCACCGCATGGCGTTGACC
>JBAVXH010000225.1:0-33955 GCA_049698215.1 Xanthobacteraceae bacterium
CGCCTGCACCGGCACTTCGACACCGTGATCCGCGAGAAGTTGACCAAGCAGTTCAACTACAAGAACCGCATGGAAGTGCCGCGCGTCGACAAGATCGTGCTCAACATGGGCGTCGGCGAGGGCGTCGCCGACCGCAAGAAGGTGGAGATGGCCGCGGCCGATCTCGCGCAGATTGCGGGTCAGAAGGCGGTGATCACGCACGCCCGCAAGTCGATCGCGACGTACAAGCTGCGCGAGAACCAACCGATCGGCTGCAAGGTCACGCTGCGCCGCCGGCGCATGTATGAATTCCTCGACCGGCTGGTGAACATCGCGCTGCCGCGCGTGCGCGACTTCCGCGGGCTCAATCCGAAGAGCTTCGACGGGCGCGGCAACTATTCGATCGGGATCAAGGAACACATCGTTTTCCCGGAGATCGACTACGACAAGGCGGAGTCGATCCTCGGCATGGACATCGTCGTCTGCACGACGGCGAAAACAGACGAAGAGGCGCGCGCATTGCTCGCCGCTTTCGATTTTCCGTTCCGGCAGTGAGCGGGCACTCAAGCCCAGCTCAAACGCGGAAAGGGTGAGGAGAGGTTGATGGCGAAGACCAGTTCAATCGAGAAGAACAAGCGGCGGGCGAAGCTTGCCAAGCAATACGGGCCGCGCCGCGCGAAGCTGCGCGCGATCGCGCGCGACAAGAACGCCTCGATGGAGGAGCGCTTCGCGGCGACGCTGAAGCTTGCCGAATTGCCGCGCAATTCCGCAAAGATCCGCGTGCGCAACCGCTGCGAGATCACCGGGCGGCCGCGCGCCTACTATCGCAAACTCAAGATGAGCCGCATTGCGCTGCGCGAACTCGGGTCGAAGGGGATGATCCCCGGCCTTGTGAAGTCGAGCTGGTGAGGAGGATCGTATGTCAGTGAACGATCCGCTCGGCGATCTCTTGTCCCGCATCCGCAACGCGCAGATGCGCAACAAGTCGAAGGTCACGACGCCCGGCTCGAAGATGCGCGCGCGCGTGCTCGAGGTGCTCAAGAACGAAGGCTACATCCGCGGCTACTCCTCTATGGAGCACAAGGATGGGCGCTCGGAGTTCGAAATCGAGCTCAAATATTTCGACGGTGCGCCGGTGATCCGCGAAATCGAGCGCGTGTCGCGTCCTGGCCGGCGCGTCTATGCCTCGGTGAAGGCGCTGCCGCGCGTGAACAACGGCCTCGGCATCTCGATCCTCTCCACGCCGAAGGGCGTGATGGCGGATCATGAGGCGCGAGACGCAAATGTCGGCGGCGAAATCCTCTGCACGGTATTCTGAGGCAGGGGAGAGGAAACAGTCATGTCTCGCATCGGTAGAAAAGCGGTTTCGGTTCCCTCGGGCGTCACCGCGAACGTCGAAGGCCAGACCGTCAAGGTGAAGGGTCCGAAGGGCGCGCTGCAGGTCGTGCTGCCGGACGATGTCGCCGTGAAGATGGAGCAGGGCAGCATCAAGGTCGATCCGCGTACCGAGACCAAGCGGGCGCGCTCGATGTGGGGCACCTCGCGCACGCTCGTCTCCAATCTGATGACCGGGGTGACCAAGGGCTTCGAGCGCAAGCTCGAGATCACCGGCGTCGGCTATCGTGCGGCGATGCAGGGCAAGAACCTGCAGCTCGCGCTCGGCTACAGCCACGAGGTGCTCTATTCGGTGCCCGAAGGCATCGCGATCGCGACGCCGAAACCGACCGAGATCCTCGTCACCGGCATCGACAAGCAGAAGGTAGGCCAGGTGGCGGCCGAGATCCGCGCATTCCGTCCGCCCGAACCCTACAAGGGCAAGGGCGTGAAGTACCAGGGCGAATACATCTTCCGCAAGGAAGGCAAGAAGAAGTAACGGAGCAGGCCGATGGCCAAGTTCAAGAATTCGACCGAGCGGCGCAAGGCGCGCGTGCGCCGTGCCGTCAAGGCCGGCGCCAATGGGCGGCCGCGGCTCTCTGTGTTCCGCTCGTCGAAGCACATCTACGCGCAGATCATCGACGATCTCAAAGGCGGCACCGTGGTTGCGGCCTCGTCGATGGAGAAGACGATGCGTGACGGCGGCAAGACCGGCGCCAACATCGACGCCGCCAAGGCGGTCGGCAAGCTGGTGGCCGAACGCGCAGTCGAGAAGGGCGTCACCGACGTGGTATTCGATCGCGGCCAGTACCTCTATCACGGCCGCGTCAAGGCGCTCGCCGATGCGGCGCGCGAAGCTGGCCTCAAGTTTTAAGGATCAGAATAGATGGCACGTGAACCCCGCGAAGGACGTGATCGCGACCGCCGCTCACGCGACGCCAAGCGTGAGGAGCCGAGCGAGTTCATCGACAAGCTCGTCCACATCAATCGTGTGGCGAAGGTGGTGAAGGGCGGCCGGCGCTTCGGTTTCGCCGCGCTCGTCGTGGTCGGCGACCAGAAGGGTCGCGTCGGCCACGGCCATGGCAAGGCGCGCGAGGTGCCGGAAGCGATCCGCAAGGCGACCGATGCCGCCAAGCGCAACCTGATCCGCGTGCCGCTGCGCGAGGGCCGTACGCTGCATCACGACGTGCGTGGCCGTCATGGCGCCGCCAAGGTCTTCCTGCGCGCGGCGCCTCCCGGCACCGGCATCATCGCGGGTGGCCCGATGCGCGCCGTGTTCGATGTGCTCGGCATGCAGGACATCGTGGCGAAGTCGATCGGTTCGTCCAACCCGTACAACATGGTGCGCGCGACTTTCGATGCGCTGAAGGTGCAGGATTCTCCGCGTTCGGTTGCGCAGCGGCGCAACATCAAGGTCTCGACCTTGCAGGCGCGGCGCACCGGCGTCGACAGCGAAGCCGCGGCTGACTGAGGTCAATCATGGCGAACACCAAGACCATCAAGATTGAGCAGACCGGCAGCCCGATGCGGCGCCATCATACGCAGCGCGAGACCCTGATCGGGCTCGGGCTGAACAAGATCGGGCGCACGCGCGAATTGCCGGATACGCCGGCGACGCGCGGGATGCTCACGAAGGTGAAGCACCTCGTCCGCGTGGTCGAGGGTAAGTGAGGACGCGATGAAACTCAACCAGATCGCCGACCGGCCCGGATCGCGCAAGGATCGCACCCGCATCGGCCGCGGCATCGGCTCCGGCAAGGGCAAGACCGGCGGCCGCGGCGGCAAGGGCCAGACCGCCCGCTCGGGCGTGCGCATCAAGGGCTTCGAAGGCGGCCAGATGCCGCTGCACCGGCGGCTCCCGAAGCGCGGCTTCAACAAGCCGTTCCAGCTCAAGCTCCACGAGGTCAATCTCGATCGTGTGCAGCAGGCGATCGACGCCGGCAAGCTCGATGCGGGCGCAACGGTCGACGCCGCCGCCCTGATCAAGGCCGGGCTCCTGCGCCGGGCCCATGACGGGGTGCGGCTTCTTGGCAATGGCGAATTGAAGGCCAAGGTGGCTTTTTCGGTCTGGGGCGCCTCGAAATCCGCGGTTGCGGCGGTCGAGAAGGCCGGCGGCTCGGTCACGATCCTGGCGCCAGCCAGGGAAGCGAGCGAATCGGCCGCCTGACCCCCATATAATTGCGGGGCGATATTCGGAGCGGCGGGCCATGGTTTCTGCAGCAGAACAACTGGCGGCAAATCTCAACTTCGGCGCCCTTGCCAAGGCCGAAGAGCTGAAGAAGCGCATCTGGTTTACGCTGGGTGCGCTTTTGGTCTATCGGCTCGGCACCTACATCCCGCTGCCTGGCATCGACCCGTCCGCGTGGGAGCAGATTTTCCGCACCCAGGCCGGCGGCATCCTCGGCATGTTCAACATGTTCTCCGGTGGCGGCATCCACCGGATGGCGATCTTCGCCCTGAACATCATGCCGTATATCTCGGCGTCGATCATCCTGCAGCTGATGACGACCGTGTCGCCCACGCTCGAGCAGCTCAAGAAAGAAGGCGAGCAGGGCCGCAAGCAGATCAATCAGTACACGCGCTACCTGACCGTGCTGCTCGCCGCGTTCCAGGCCTACGGGATCTCGATCGGGCTCGAGGGCGCGGGCAACGTGGTGAGCGAGCCCGGGATGTTCTTCCGCATCTCGACCACGATCACGCTCACCGGCGGAACCATGTTCCTGATGTGGCTCGGCGAGCAGATCACTGCGCGCGGTATCGGCAACGGCATTTCGCTGATCATCCTTGCGGGCATCGTTGCCGAGCTGCCGTCAGCCCTGTTCGGCATGTTCGAGCTCGGCCGCCAGGGCGCGCTCTCGACCGGCATTATCCTCGCCGTCATCGTGATGTCGGTCGTCGTGATCGCCTTCATCGTGTTCGTGGAGCGCGCGCAGCGCCGCCTGCTGATCCAGTATCCGAAGCGCCAAGTCGGCAACCAGATGTTCGAGGGCCAGTCCTCGCATCTGCCGCTCAAGCTCAACACATCGGGTGTGATCCCGCCGATCTTCGCGTCATCGCTGCTGCTGCTGCCGACCACGATCGCGAATTTCAATTCGGGTCAGGGCGGCGAGGTCATGACCTGGATCACGACCAATTTCGCGCATGGTCGTCCGCTGTTCCTGATCAGCTACATCGGGCTGATCGTGTTCTTCGCGTTCTTCTACACCGCGATCGTGTTCAACCCGACCGAGACTGCGGAGAACCTGAAGAAGCACGGCGGCTTCATTCCCGGCATCCGCCCGGGCGAGCGTACCGCCGAATACATCGATTATGTGCTCTCGCGCATCACGGTGGTCGGCGCCGCCTACCTGGCGATCGTCTGCCTGATCCCGGAAATCCTCATCAGCTATGCGGCGGTGCCGTTCTATTTCGGCGGCACGTCATTGCTGATCGTGGTGAGCGTGACCATGGACACGGTGGCGCAGGTGCAAGGCTACTTGCTCGCCCATCAATATGAAGGTTTGATCAAGCGTTCGAAGCTGCGGGGGCGGCGTAGATGAGATTGATACTGCTCGGTCCGCCGGGGGCCGGGAAGGGCACGCAGGCACAACGTCTCGTCGCCAGGCATGGGATCGTGCAGCTTTCGACCGGCGACATGCTGCGCGCCGCGGTCGCGGCCGGCACCTCCGTCGGCAGGCAAGTCAAGGACATCATGGATCGGGGCGATCTGTGCCCCGACGAGATCGTCGTTTCGCTCATCGCGGACCGGATCGCCCAGCCGGACGCGAAGAACGGCTTTGTGCTGGACGGTTTCCCGCGCACGGTCGCACAGGCCGAGGCGCTGGAGCAGATGCTGCACGAGAGGGGCCTGGACCTCGACGGCGTGGTCGAGCTCAAGGTCGACGAAGGGCAGCTCGTCCGGCGCATCGAATCGCGCATCAAGGAAACGCTGGCGCGCGGAGAACCCCTGCGCAAGGACGACGATCCGGAGGTCCTGAGGACCCGGCTCGACGCCTATCGGCGCCAAACCGCGCCTCTCATTCACCACTACCGGGAAAAGAACCTGCTGCGCGCCGTGGATGGGATGGCGCCGGTCGACGAGGTGACGGCGGCGATCAACTGGATCTTCGCCAAGCCCAAGCCCCAAAGAGCTTCAACAAAGCCGGCTACGACTCAGAAAACAAAGCAGAAGTCGACCAAGGCGGCGGGCGGAGCAAAGAAACCCAAGGCTGCGGCCAGGAAGCCGGCCAAGGCTGTGGGCCGGTCGGCCAAGGCGAGGGGGAGTAGGCCGACTGTGGCCAAGAAGGCGGCGCCCAAGAAGGCAGCCTCAAAGGGAGCAAAAAAGAGCGCAAAACGCCGTTAATTCCTTCATTGGAAGAGGTTGACGGAACGACTTGGAATCCTTTAATACCCGGCATCCGTTTTGCATAAGCACAGCGCCGATGCCGGCCCGGGCCGAGGGGCGGGTGTCGTCGTGGCATTTCGCGTTCTCTCCGCAGGACCGGGAGCGGAGAAACGGCCGGCAGCGTCCGGCAACAGGAGCAGGCAGAGTGGCTCGTATCGCGGGTGTCAACCTTCCGACCAACAAGCGCGTCGTTATTGCGCTGCAATATATCCATGGCATCGGCCAGAAGAAGGCCAGCGAGATCATGGAGCAGCTCAACCTTCCGGCGGAGCGGCGCGTGTCGCAGCTCACCGACCAGGAAGTGTTGCACATCCGCGAGATGATCGATCGCGACTACGTGGTCGAGGGCGATCTGCGGCGTGAAGTCCAGCTCAACATCAAGCGGCTGATGGATCTCGGCTGCTATCGGGGCCTGCGTCACCGGCGCGGCCTCCCGGTGCGCGGTCAGCGCACGCACACCAACGCCCGCACGCGCAAGGGGCCTGCGAAGGCCATCGCGGGCAAGAAGAAGTAACAGTTTTCGGATCAGGGACACTCAGGCTTCCCGGCGTTTCCGGAGCGAGCCGCAACAGGGTCGAGCATGGGCAAGGAAGCCACACAACAGCGCGTGCGCCGCCGCGAGCGCAAGAACATCGCTTCGGGCGTCGCGCACGTAAACGCGTCGTTCAACAACACGATGATCACGATTACCGACGCGCAGGGCAACACGATCGCCTGGGCGTCGTCGGGCAGCAACGGCTTCAAGGGTTCGCGCAAGTCGACCCCGTTCGCCGCGCAGGTCGCGGCGGAGGATGCCGCCAAGAAGGCGCAGGAGCACGGCATGCGCACGCTCGAAGTCGAGGTCGCAGGACCCGGCTCGGGCCGCGAGTCGGCGCTGCGCGCGCTGCAGGCCGCGGGCTTCACCGTCACGTCGATCCGCGACGTGACGCCGATCCCGCACAATGGCTGCCGGCCGCGCAAGCGCCGGCGCGTCTAGCGTTTCATTCCGGCGGGCGCTTGCTCGCCGCCGTATTGAATTGATCCCGCTGAGCGGAGCGGGATGCGCGGGAAGTCCCGCAAGCGCGCGAGATGATGATGACTGTGATCCAGAAGAATTGGCAGGAACTGATCCGCCCCGAGAAGCTGCAGGTGGCGGCCGGCGGCGACGCAAAGCGCGTCGCGACGGTCGTCGCCGAGCCACTGGAGCGCGGCTTTGGCGTGACTTTGGGCAATGCGCTGCGGCGCGTGCTCCTCTCCTCGCTGCAGGGCGCGGCTGTGCAGTCGGTGCACATCGACGGCGTGTTGCACGAGTTCTCCTCGATCCCCGGCGTGCGCGAGGACGTGACCGACATCGTCCTCAACATCAAGGACATCGCCGTCAAGATGCAGGGCGAGGGCCCGAAGCGGATGGTGGTCAAGAAATCCGGTCCGTCCACCATCACGGCCGGTGACATTCAGGTGGTCGGCGACATCGTGATCCTCAATCCGGATCACGTGATCTGTCATCTCGACGAAGGCGCCGAGATTCGCATGGAGTTCACGGTCGCGACCGGCAAGGGCTATGTGGCGGCCGAGCGCAACCGTCCCGAGGATGCGCCTATCGGGCTGATCCCGGTCGACAGCCTGTTCTCGCCGGTGCGGCGAGTCTCCTATCGCGTGGAGAACACCCGCGAAGGGCAGATCCTCGACTACGACAAGCTGACCATGCAGATCGAGACCAACGGCGCGCTATCGCCGGAGGACGCGCTCGCCTATGCGGCGCGCATCCTGCAGGACCAGCTCAACGTGTTCGTGAACTTCGAGGAGCCGCGCAAAGAGGTTGTCTCCGAGGTCATTCCGGACCTTGCTTTCAACCCGGCCTTCCTCAAGAAGGTGGACGAGCTCGAGCTTTCGGTGCGCTCGGCGAACTGCCTGAAGAACGACAACATCGTCTACATCGGCGACCTGGTGCAAAAGACCGAGGCCGAGATGCTGCGCACCCCGAACTTCGGCCGCAAGTCCTTGAACGAGATCAAGGAAGTTCTGGCGCAGATGGGCCTGCACCTCGGCATGGAAGTGCCGGGCTGGCCGCCGGAGAACATCGAAGAGCTGGCCAAGCGCTTCGAGGATCATTATTGAGACGCGTCCCGGCCGCTGCATGCGGCCGGAGCGACTTGAGGGATAGAGTAGGAAACACGCGATGCGTCACGGGATTGCCCACCGCAAGTTCAACCGGCGCTCCAACCAGCGTACCGCGCTGTTCCAGCATCTCGCGTCCGCGCTGATCAAGCACGAGCAGATCATCACCACGCTGCCGAAGGCGAAGGACCTGCGTCCAATCGTCGAGAAACTGATCACGCTGGCGAAGCGCGGCGACCTGCATGCGCGCCGCCAGGCGCTCGCCGAGCTGCGCGACCCGCCAATGGTGAAAAAGCTGTTCGACGTGCTGGGGCCGCGTTACGCGTCGCGCAACGGCGGCTACACGCGCGTGCTCAAGGCCGGCTACCGCCACGGCGACAGCGCGCCGGTCGGCGTGATCGAGTTTGTCGACCGCGATGTGGATGCGCGCGGCAAGGATTCCGGGCCGGTGGAGGCACGGGCCGAGGAACCGGCGGCCGCCTGATCCCGACAAGCGATTGCACAGTTTGAAAAAAGGGCGGCTTCGGCCGCCCTTTGTCGTTGATGGCGCGATTTCGTCATTCTCCTTCGAACAAGACGAATTAAGATGTGGCTGCTTCGGGCAGGCACGGGAGATGATTCATGGTTCTTCGCGCAATGACGATCGCGTTCGCGTTGACGGCAACGGTCATGGCCGCGCAGGCGCAAGCACCGGTCGAGCGGGGCAAGTATCTCGTCAACACCATCCTGACTTGCCAGAACTGCCACACCCCGAAGGGCGAACGCGGCGCGCCGATCTATGAGCGCGATCTCTCCAGCGGCCTTTCCTGGGACGAGCCTCCGTTCAAGGTGACAGCGTCCAACATCACGCAGGACAAGGAGACCGGTATCGGCAACTGGAGCAGTGCCGACATCGAGAAGGCGCTGCGCAAGGGCGAGCGGCCGAACGGCGTGCGGCTCGCCGCGATCATGCCGTCGGACTTCTACGAGATCATGACGCCGTCCGACATGAACGCCGTCGTCGCCTATCTCAAGACCGTGAAGTCGGTGAAGCAGACCTTCCCCGATCCCGTCTATCGCATCGCGCTGCCGCGCCACATCCCGCCGGGCGCCGAGAAGCCGTTCACGGACGCCGACATGGCCGACAAGGTGAAGAAGGGCTTCTACCTCGTCACCGTCGGCCACTGCATGGAATGCCACACGCCGATGGGGCCGAAGGGACGCGAGTTTGAAACCTCTTACGGCAAGGGCGGCTTCGACTTCCCGGGGCCGTGGGGCGTCTCCACCTCGCGCAACATCACCTCGCACAAGGAGAAGGGGATCGGCGCGTGGAGCGATGCCGAGATCAAGCGCGCGATCACCGACGGGGTGAGCCGTGACGGCTCGCGGTTGAAGCCGCCGATGGGATACGAGTTCTACAAGAACATGACCAACGACGATCTCGACGCGATCGTCGCCTATCTGCGCACTGTGCCGCCGAAGGAGTGATTGCGGCTGGCCCGCCGCTCATGCAGGATTTGCTTTGCCGGCAAATCCTTTTGGGGGTGACATGAGCGGTCGTGTGAGGCGTTCGCGCATCGCGGTGCGGTTCATTGGAGCATTGTGCGCGGCGGCTCTGCTGCTGCCATCGTTCGCCCGGGCCGAATATCCGGATCGGCCGATCCGGCTGATCATTCCGTTCGCGGCCGGCGGCGCGACCGATATTCTCGGTCGCAGTGTCGCCGAGTTCCTCGGCAAGGAGTTCAGACAGTCGGTCGTGGTCGAGAACAAGCCGGGCGCCAATACCACGGTGGCGGCCGACCTTGTCGCGAACGCACCGCCGGATGGCTACACGTTGCTGATCGCGGCAGCCTCGACGCTGGTGCTCAATCCGCTGCTCTACAAGAAACCGACGATCGATGTGAAGGCGTTCCGACTGCTGTCGATCATGGTCGAGATTCCGCTCATCATGGTGGTGAGCAAGTCCGTGCCGGCGCAGTCGGTCGCGGAGTTCGTCGCCTACGTGAAACAGCACCCCGGCAAGGTCAATTATGCATCGTCGGGCGCGGGCGGTCCGCTGCATCTCGCCGGCGAGTTGTTCAACACTTCAGCCGGCGTGGACATGACCCACGTTCCCTATCGCGGAAGCGCGCCGGCGCTCACCGACCTGATCTCCGGACAAGTTCAGGTCATGTTCGATCCGGTCAGCAGTTCGCTGGGACACGTGCGCGGCGGCTCGCTGCGCGCGCTTGCGGTGACGGCCGCCGACCGCGCGAGCGTGTTGCCGGATGTGCCGACCGTTGCGGAAAGCGGCTTTGCGGATTTCCGTGCGACAGCCTGGTATGGTCTGGTCGCGCCGAAGGGGCTCCCGGACGCCATCGCCCAGCGTCTCGTCGCCGCCTGCGACAAGGCGCTTGCCGACCCCGCGTTCCGCCAGACTCTGGAAGAGCTCGGTTACCTGGTGATGCGGCCGGGCGGCGAGCCAGCCTTCGCGCGCTTCATCCAGCAGGAGCACGATCGCTGGTCGAAGGTCATCAAGTCGCAGAACATCTCGCTCGACTGACCGCTCTACTTTTTGCGCCGCTGCTCGCCGATGGTGTCGTAGAGGTTGACCGGCGCGAAATCGTCGGTGAGCAGCTCGCCGGTTTGCGTGGTGCCGGATTTTTCGGTGCGACGCGCGAGAAGCTCAGGCAGGCGATAACGGAAGCCGAACCTCTCCTGCAGCGCGCTGGCGCGCGCCGCGAGCGTCGCCTCATTCGGCGCAGGCTCGGCGGTTACGACGGTGATCGTCTCGCCCAGGCGCGTCGGATAAAGATGCACGCCTGGGAACACCGTTCGCAGCGTCAGCAGCGTCGAGGCGAACAGCTTGGTGTGGTCGTGCACGTTGAAGGCGGCGGCGCCGCCGGGCGCAAGGCGCTGCTTGACCAAGGTGTAGAATTCCTTGGTTAGTAGATGAAATGGCACATAGCCGCCGTGAAACGCATCGACGAGGATGAGGTCATAAGTCGCGGCATTGCGATTGAGAAACACCCGCCCGTCGCCTTCGAGATAGCGCACGCGCGGCGTCTCGATGATGCCGAAGTATTTTTTGGCGGCACCGATCACGCCGGGGTCCACCTCTACGGTGTCGATCTGCGCATCGGAAAGGTAGCGGCCGAGATAGCTCGAGATCGACCCGCCACCGAGACCGAGCATCAGAATCCGGCGCGGCTGCGGCGGGTAGAGGACGCCGACCGTCATCAGCTGGGTATAGCGCACTGGCAGATCGTCCAGGTCGGTGAGGTTCGCGATCGACTCGGTATAGTCGTAGCCCTTGAGCTGGAACGACATGACCAGTTCGGGGCCATGCTTGCGGATGAAGATGTCGTTGTATTCGGTCTCGATGTGCGCGACCCGACCGTCGGCACGCTTGAGCAGGTCGGCGCGGATCGCCGGGTCGATCAACCCTTGCGCGACGGCGAATGGAGCCGCGAGCATTGCGAATGCCAGCATCAGTGCGCTACGCCGCATGGACGGGAGCATCAGCAGCAGTCCCGAAAGCACCCCGGCGATCCCAAGCGTGAACGTGATGGCCCGAGTACCGATCGAGGGAATCAGAAAAAACGTCGTCCCGAGCGTCCCGACGATACTGCCGAGCGTCGAGACGCCATAGACCGTGCCGGACACGCGGCCTGACTGCCGCGCCGACTGCAGCAGCAGGCGGATGCCGAAGGGTGAATACATCCCGAGAAACATGACGGGCAGGAACAGGATGACGAACGCGGCCGCGAGACTGCCATTCCGCACGTCGTCGGTTGCGGCCAGTACGCCTTCAAGCAGTCGCTGTGAAAATGCCGGCAGCGCCAGAATGTAGGCCGACCCGATCAGCACGGTTGCGCCCAGCACCGCCGCGGACGGGTAGCGGTCCGCCGCATAGCCGCCGATGAAATAGCCGACGCATAGTGCTGCCAGAACAGTCGAGATCAGCGAGGCCCAGGTGTAGATGCCGCTGCCGAAATAGGGGTTGAGATAGCGCGAGCCGAGCATCTCGAAGCTCATGATGATCGCGCCGGTGACGAAGGCGACGAGGTAGATGATGGCGGGAAAGGCCCGCGAGGGGCCACCAGGCTGGATCATGGCGCAACTCTAGCGGGGTGGCGCTGCGGCCGGAAGCGCGGTTGCCTGCTCCTGCGGTGTTATGGCAGCAAGGATCATGCTCCGGATGGTCCTCGCCACGCTTGTCATTGCGATGTCCTCTCCCGCTCACGCCCAGAACCGCGACCAAGCGCTGATCGCAGTAGCTGGGAAGGGCGATCTCGCTGCCGTGGAGAGGCTGATCCGCGAGGGTGCAAGCGTCGCCGCGCGCGATGGCCGCGGCCGCACGCCGTTGCTCGTTGCGACCCACGGCAATCATGTGCCGGTTGCCCGTGCGCTGATTGCCGCCGGCGCGGATGTGAACGCCAAGGACGATATCCAGGACTCCCCGTTCCTCTATGCGGGCGCCGAGGGCCGCATCGAGATCCTGAAGATGACGCTTTCGACGGCGGACCTCAAAAGCACCAACCGCTACGGCGGCACCGCGCTGATTCCGGCCGCGCATCACGGTTATACCGAGGCGGTGCGCATTCTGCTGGCTACCCAGATCGACAAAGATCACGTCAACCGGCTGGGCTGGACCGCGCTCATGGAAGCCGTGATCCTCGGCGACGGCGGGCCGGTGCACACCGAGATCGTGCGGCTGCTGGTCGAGGCGGGCGCGAACGTGAATATCGCCGATCGCGAGGGCGTGACGCCGCTCGCGCATGCGAAGCGGCGCGGCTATGCCACGATGGTGCGGATCCTGGAGGCGAGGGGCGCGCGCTAGCGCGCAAATCCCGTCCTCAGCCACTGCGCCCAGTCTTCGCGGCCCTTTTCGGTAGCGCGCTTAGCCGCCCCATCCCAGTCATAGGCAACGACGCGGAACGAGACCCGCCACGGGTCCGCGGCCTTGGCGCGTTCCAGCACAGCGTAGCGTGCATGCGGCGCCCCGGTCTCAGTCGCGTGGTTGAACGGCTCGAGGTCGCTGAAAGCCTGCAGTCCCACGCTGCCGGGATTGATCACGGTGCGCCCGTCGGTGAGCCGGACATTGCGCGGCACGTGCGTGTGTCCGCACAGAATGATCGGCGCATGCTCGCTGCCGAGACGGCGGCTCACTTCGGCTTGCGTGGCAAGCCGCACGTGGCCGTTCTGCTCCACAGTCTCCAGAAGATACGTAGTATCGCTGCCGGGCGTGCCGTGGCACAGGAAGATGTTTTCGATCGTCGCCGTCTCTTCCAAGGTCGAGAGCCAGGCGTGATGGTGGTTCTTGAGCTCGGAGAACGCAGCGGCGTCGGACCGGCCCATCTCTTCCCGCGGCTTTTCCAGAAGCCAGCGGTCGTGATTACCGCGAATAGTGGTCCAGGCAAGGCTCATCAAGACATCGGCCGTCTCCGCCGCCTCGAGCGGACCGGAGACGCAGTCGCCGAGATTGACGACCGTGTCAGGCGCGACCTGCTTGATATCGTCCATCACGGCGCGGAGTGCGCGCACGTTGCCATGGATGTCGGCGACCACCGCGATGCGCATCAGGCAGCATGCTCCTTGGCGTAGGCGGCGACCTCCGCGTGCGTCGCAAACCACACATCGGGCCGCGATTTCGCGTGGCGGATCAGTTCCTCGATGATCCAGATGCGCGACCGGTAGCCGATGAAATGCGGATGGGTCGTGATCTGGCAGATCCCCCCTTCCTCATAAGCCATGTCGAACTCGCGGCGGAAGATATCGAACACGGCCTCGACCGGCATCTGGGGGCGCAGGTTCTGGAAGCGGTGCATCATGAAGTAGACCGCGTCGTCGCGGATCCATTCGACCGGCAGCTCGACCACGCCGGTCGGCACGCCATCGAGCAGGAGCTCGTAGCAATCCTCGTCCGCCATCAGGGATGAGTCGTAGAGCAGGTCCATCTCCTTGGTGATGCGCAGCGTGTGCGGCGAGAAGTCCCATGAGGCGGTGCGCGAGCCAACCGGACGGACGCCGGTGATCTTCTCGAGGGTGTCGGCGGCGCGATGCATGATGTCGCTCTCGGCCTCGTAGGACAGCACCGAGTTCAGTTCGTGGATCCAGCTGTGGATGCCGATTTCGTGGCCTTCGGCGATGATCTGCCGCTGCTCATCGGGATGGAGCAGGGCGACCACTGCCGGAACGTAGAACGTCGCCGGAACGTCGTATTTCTTCAACAGGCGCAAAATGCGCGGCACGCCGACGCGGTTGCCATACTGGCCCCAGGCCATGCGGCCGATCGACTTGCCGCCGTCGCGCAGCTCGCTGGTTTCGTGATCGCTGTCGAACGAGATCGCAAAGGCGCAGCGCGCGCCGTTTTTCCAGGCCTTGGGCCGTAGCGCGCGCCCGGCGCGCACCTGGTTCACCAGCTTGCGCCAGTGCTCCTCCGGCCACTGCCAGGGTTCCAGCGGCTTTTGCTCGTTCATGCTTCGTTCCCGAAGGCTTACTTAGGTCGGCGATCCCATCACGGGAAGGATCTGCCCGGTGATCCAGGAAGCATAATCGGAAGCGAGAAACATGACAGCATGCGCAATGTCGTCGGGGGTTCCCATCCGGCGCATGGCGATGCGCTCGACAAACTGCTTTTGCCCTTCGGGGCCCCATCCCTCCCACTGTGGCTCGTAGTCCGGGCTGGTGCGCAGGAACCCGGGCGCGACCGTGTTCACCGTGATACCAAACTGCCCGAGCTCATGGGACAGCTGTCGCACCAGCCCAAGCTGACCATGCTTCGCCGAGGCATAGGCCTGAATGCCGGTCAGGCTCGGCGCGATCGCGGCGCGGCTCGAGATCGTGACGATGCGCCCCTTGCCGGCGCGCTTCATTCCCGGAGCAACCGCCTGCGCGAACAGGAACGCGCCGGTGAGATTGGCATCCACGATCTGGTGGAAGTCCTCGACTGGAACGTCCTCCAACGGCTTTGGTCGCTGGCCGCGGATGCCGCCCGCGACATAAACCAGCACATCGACCGGCCCACCGGCGCCGTCCACCACGGCCTGAACCGAGGCCTTGTCGGTGACGTCGACTTTGGCGGCGCGGACGGAGCCGGGTCCGGCTTTGGCCGGGCCCGCGTAGGTCTCGACTTCTTCGATCAGGCGGTCGCAGGCTGTCACCGCGCCGCCGTTTTCCGCGAAGGCGACCGCAATGGCGTGGCCGATGCCGCGCGCGGCGCCGGCCACGATGACGCGTTTGCCCTCGAACGTGATCAGCATGTGTTTTTGATTTTGCGCATGATCTTGTCCGAAAACCGGTTCCCGCTTTTCGGGATTATGCGCCGCTACCCTAGCGGCTCGTGCGCCGTCTCACGTAGCGGTGCGATCACGATGGTCGAGACGATGGCAGCGGCGATGACGTAGTAGACCGGCGAGACAGGCGATTTGGTCCAATCGATCAGCCAGGTCGCGATGAACGGCGCGAAACCGCCGAAGATGGCGACCGCGAGCGCATAGCCGGTCGACATGTAAGTGGAACGCGTGCGGGTCGGGAAGATCTCGGAAATCGCTGCCGGCCCCGCGCCCGAGAACAGTGCGATGGTGAGCCCGATCAGAAGCTGGATCAGCAGGATTGTTGTCAGCGAGGCGCCGCCCAGCATAAGGCTAAACAGTGGGTAGGGCAGAACGATGAACGCAAGACAGCAGGAGAGCAGAAACGGCTTGCGCCCGTACTTGTCCGAGAGATGCCCGAACAATGGGATCGCCAGCATCAGGAGCAGGAGCCCCGCCGTGTTGGACCAAAGAGCCGCGGCACGGCCGAGCCCCGCATAGCGTTGCGTGAAGGTCGGCATGTAGGCGAGGAAGATATAGAACGAGACAGTCCACAGGATCGTGAACCCAAAAGCCTGCATCGCCAAAATGAGCGGTGAAGAAAAACGATCGTCAGAAACAAGTGGTTTGGCTGCGGCCCTCCGAAATGCCGGCGTTTCGTCGATCGTGCGCCGCATCCATAGGCCGACCGGCCCGAGAATGCCGCCGAGCAGGAAGGGAATGCGCCAGCCCCAGCTTTCCATCGTGCCGGCGTCCAGTACGGTGTTGAGCAGCGCCGCCGTGCCTGATCCGAGCAGCAGGCCCAGCACGACGCTCATCTGCTGAAAGCTGCCGTAGTAGCCGCGACGGTTGGCGGGCGCCCATTCGACAATAAAGGCAGTCGAGCCGCCCCATTCACCGCCGGCGGAGAAGCCCTGCATCAATCGCGCAATCACCAGGATCGCCGGCGCGAGCACGCCGATAGCCGCGTAGGTCGGGATCAGGCCGATGATGACGGTGCCTACCGCCATCAGGAAGATCGTGATCAACAGCGCGGTCTTGCGTCCATATTTGTCGCCGACCCAGCCTATCACGATCCCGCCGAGGGGACGCGCAAGGAAGCCGATTCCAAAGGTCAGAAAGGTGGCGAGCAACGCTTTTGTTTCGTTGCCCGGTGGAAATAGATTCGTCGCGATGAACGTCGCGACGTAGCCGTAGACCGCAAAATCGTACCATTCGAGTACGTTGCCGATCACGGCCGCACTGACGGCACGGCGCGTCTGCGCCTGACCTGAATCATTCATGGCTTGCTCCCCCAACCCCCAGAAAAGCGCCATTCCCCTGCGGCCTTGAACGACCGTTCTGGTATGAGAGTGTGAGGGGAAGTTTACGTTCGCGCAATCGTGCCGCCACGTCGCAATGCTGCGGATTGCACGCGGCAGGTGCAGGCTCATCTCGACTGATTGGAGACCTCACGGCGTTTCAAGTCGCGAAAGGCCGCCCTTCTACTGGGGGGCCTAACCCTCTATATCTGCGGCCAAATAACGGACTCGCCCCATGATTCATCGCTTTGTCGCAGCCGCCGTTCTTTCGGTCGCGGCTCTCCAGCCTGGAATTGCTCAAGATCGCCGGGTGCCTGCTTCCGCAACGGAACTGCGCTACTCCTACGCGCCGGTGGTGCAGAAGGTCACCCCCTCGGTCGTGAACGTCTACGCGGCCCGCGTGGTGGAGAATCGCAACCCCTTCATGGAAGATCCGTTCTTCCGCCGCTTCTTCGGAGGGGGGGGCGGCATGCCGCAACAGGTACAGCGCTCGCTCGGCTCCGGCGTCATTGTGGACGCCGGCGGACTGGTCATGACCAACAACCATGTCATTGAGGGCGCGACGGAGGTGAAGATCGCGCTCGCCGACAAGCGCGAGTTCGAGGCCGAGATCGTGCTGAAGGATTCGCGCACCGATCTCGCCGTGTTGCGCGTCAAGGATGGGCGGGAGCGCTTTGCCGCGATCGACATCGGCAATTCGGACGAACTGCAGGTTGGTGATGTCGTGCTCGCCATCGGCAATCCGTTCGGCGTCGGACAGACCGTGACGCACGGCATCGTGTCGGCGCTGGCGCGCACACAGGTCGGCATCACGGATTATCAGTTCTTCATCCAGACCGACGCCGCGATCAATCCGGGCAACTCCGGCGGCGCGCTCGTCGATCTCGCGGGTCGGCTGATCGGCGTCAACACCGCAATCTTCTCGCGCTCGGGCGGATCGCAGGGCATTGGCTTCGCCATCCCTGTCAACATGGTGAAGGTCGTAGTCGCCTCCGCGAAGGGCGGCGGCACGACGGTGAAACGGCCCTGGCTTGGCGCCAAGCTGCAGAACGTCACGCCAGATATCGCGGAAAGTCTCGGGCTAAAGCGGCCGGCGGGCGCGCTGGTGGCGACTGTCACGGAGAAGAGCCCGGCGGCCCGCGCTGGGCTGAAGACCGGCGACCTCATCGTCGCGATTGACGGGCAGACGGTCGAGGATCAGAACGCCTTCGACTATCGCTTCGCCACCAAGCTGCTTGGTGGCACGGCGCAGATCGGGATCGTGCGCGGCGGCAAGGAAGTAACCCTGAAGATTGCGCTAGAGACGGCGCCAGAACTGGCGCGCGACGAGATCGTGATCCGTTCGCGGTCGCCGTTCATGGGGATGAAAGTCGCCAACATCTCGCCCGCACTCGCCGACGAGCTGCGCATCAGTGATTCCCTTGAAGGGGTGGTCGTGGTCGATGTCGAGGGCGGCTCGCTCGCGCAGAATCTTGGCTTCCAGAAAGGCGACGTGATCGCCGCAGTGAACAACGAAAAGGTCGCGCGTACGCGCGATCTCGATCGCATCGCCAAGGAACAGAGCCGCCGCTGGGCCATCACAGTGGTGCGCGGCGGGCAGACCATCACCTTGCAGCTCGGAGGATGAGCACGGGGCGCAAGCGCAGCGCCAGCCTGTTCGAGGCCGCGGGCCTGGAACACGACGCGCCACGCCCGCTCGCCGACAAGCTGCGTCCGACGAAATTGGCGGAAGTGGTGGGACAGGACCACCTGCTCGGGCCGGACGGCGCGCTCACCCGCATGCTGGAGACGCGCTCGCTCGGCTCGCTGGTTTTCTGGGGGCCGCCGGGCACTGGCAAGACCACGGTGGCGCGCTTGCTCGCCGATGCAACCGCGCTGCACTTCGAGCAGCTCTCCGCCGTGTTCTCCGGTGTCGCGGATCTCAAGAAGGCGTTCGAGGCGGCCCGCGCCCGGCGCGAAACCGGTCAGGGGACGTTGCTCTTTGTCGATGAAGTGCACCGCTTCAACCGCGCGCAGCAGGATAGCTTCCTGCCCGTCATGGAAGACGGCACCGTGGTGCTGGTCGGCGCCACCACCGAGAACCCGTCGTTCGAGCTCAACGCCGCCTTGCTGTCGCGCGCTCGCGTGCTGGTGTTCAAATCGCTTGACGCCGCCGCGATCGAACAATTGCTCGCCCGCGCCGAGGAGATCGAAAATCGCAAGCTGCCGCTTGACGCGGAGGCGCGCGCCTCGCTCATCCGCATGGCGGACGGCGACGGGCGCGCTTCGCTGACGCTTGCCGAAGAAGTCTGGCGCGCCGCGCGCAAGGGCGAGGTGTTCGATGCCGCGGCGCTGCAGGAGGTGGTGCAGCGGCGTGCGCCGATCTACGACAAGAGCCAGGATGGCCACTACAATCTGATCTCCGCGCTGCACAAATCGGTGCGCGGCTCCGATCCGGATGCGGCGCTCTATTATCTCTGCCGCATGCTCGATGCCGGCGAAGACCCGCTCTATATCGCACGGCGCGTGGTGCGCATGGCGGTCGAGGACATCGGGCTTGCCGATCCGCAGGCGCTGGCGATCTGCAACGCCGCGAAGGATGTGTACGACTTCCTTGGGAGCCCCGAGGGCGAGCTCGCGATCGCGCAGGCCGTGATCTATGTCGCGACCGCACCGAAATCCAACGCAGCCTATCTGGCCTATGGGCGCGCGATGCGCGCTGCCAAGGAAGGCGGATCGCTGCTGCCGCCGAAGCACATCCTCAATGCGCCCACAAAACTAATGAAGGAAGAAAGCTACGGCGCAGGCTACGAATACGATCACGACGCAGCGGAAGCGTTTTCGGGCCAGGACTACTTCCCGGAAGCGCTCGGCCGACAGAAGTTCTACGACCCGCCGGAACGGGGCTTCGAGCGCGAGATCCGGAAGCGGCTGGAGTATTGGGCGAAATTGCGCCAAGAGCGAAGTTCGTGAGGGTGCGCGCGCTGGCTCTCGCCGTTTTGTTGCTCGGCATCACACAAGCGCGTGCCGCCGAACCGTGGATCGGACGGTGGGCCGAGGAGAGGAAATTCTGCACAAGGCCGGGCGAAACCGGCAACGAGACGCCGATGGCGTTCACACGCACGACCGCCCGCTGGTTCGGGACGTGCAATATTCGGTCGATCAAAAAGCAAAGTGCCGTATGGGTTCTGAAAGCGAAATGTCCGAGCGCGAAGCCGCTCCTGGAAATCAGCCTGAGTATGCAAGGCGAGAAGCTCAACGCATTCTGGGGCGAGGCCCATCCGCAGGTCATGGTGCGATGTCCGTGAGGATCGCGCTTGCCGCTCTGTTGTTCGCGCCGGGCGCAGCCTTCGCCACCGAACCGCAATTCGGCCGGTGGGCGGTCGATTCGCAACATTGCTCCGGGTACGCCAAAGCAGGCCCGCTCGTCGTAACGGCAAACTCGGTCAGTCTCGCCTCCGAGACCTGCACCTTCGGTAAGATGTACAAGGCAGATCGCGGGCTCTACATCGAGGGCCGCTGCTCGAACGGCGCGCGGCATCCGATCTCGTTGGTCATGAAGGGCGATCGTCTGGTGGTGAAATGGGCCACTGAGCCGCCCCAAGAAATGCGGCGGTGCGGATGAGGCGCAACAGGACCGGATCGCAGAAACGCCGCGAGCGGAGCCGCTCCGAGGCGCGCACGAGACATGCGGGCCGTAACGAGCGTCCGTCGTTCGAGGCGCGCAAGCGGCTGCCCCAGGAGCGTCCGAAGACGTCGCGCGAAGCGCCGCCGCCTGCGCCCGCGCCGGAACCGGCGGTCTCCACCGGCGTGCAAACCGTCACGGTCTCGGGGGACGAAGCCGGCATGCGGCTCGATCGCTTCTTCGAGGCGCGGTTCCCGGGGCTGTCGTTCAGCCACATCCAGCGCATCATCCGCAAGGGCGAGGTGCGCCTGAACGGCAAGCGCGCCGACCCGAAGGACCGCATCGACACCGGCCAGCAGATCCGCATCCCGCCGCTCAAGTTCGGTGAAGCGAAGCCCGCGATGCGACTTTCGGCCGACGACGAGAAGACGCGCGAATTCCTCAAATCCCTCGTTCTCCACGAGGACGACGACGTGCTGGTGCTCAACAAGCCGATGGGCCTTGCGGTGCAGGGCGGCTCCGGCACCACGCGACACGTCGACGGCATGCTGGAAGTCCTGCGCGCGCCCGGGCCGGACGGGCAGCGCCCGCGCCTCGTGCACCGGCTCGACAAGGACACGGCCGGCTGCCTGCTCGTCGCCAAGACGCGCTTCGCGGCCGCGGCGCTTGCCAAGACGTTCCGCTCGCGTTCGGCCCGCAAAATCTACTGGGCGCTCACCGCCGGTGTACCGAAGCCGCGCCAGGGCCGCATCTCGACCTTCCTCGCCAAGGAGGAGCGCGAGGAGGATAGTTTCATGCGAATCGCCCAGCATGGCGAGGAGGGGGCGAGCCACGCGATCACCTACTATGCGGTGGTCGAGACGGCGGCGAGTACGCTCGCCTGGATCTCGCTCAAGCCGGTGACCGGGCGCACGCATCAACTGCGCGCCCACATGGCGCACATCGGCCATGCGATCGTCGGTGATCCGAAGTACTTCCGGATCGAAAACTGGGAGCTGCCGGGCGGGCTGCAGAACCGCCTGCACCTCCTGGCGCGGCGCATCGCGGTGCCACACCCGCGCGGCGGCATGATCGACGTCACCGCGCCGCTGCCGCCGCATATGCAGCAATCGTGGAATCTGCTCGGGTTCGATGCGGCCCGCTACGATCCGATCGTCGACGCTCCGGAGGAGTGAACTCCGCAAAATGTGATTGGCTGCGCCTGTCCGCGCCAGTTCATCCGGCTTACATATCGTGTGGGCACACGTGGAGCAGCCTCATGCGCCTCTCGTTTGTCGTTCTGATCGCAGCCGCCGCCGGCCTCGGTGCGGCCCATGCTCAGTCCGGTACGCCGCCGTTGCTGGTTCCCGCGCCGCCCGTGATCGTGTCCCCGCCGCCGGTCGCGCCGGCGCCGGTGCCATCGGTGGTCACGCCGATACGCACGCCAAGCTACGGCGTGCCTCCCAATATCAACACGAGCACGCCGCTGTCCTCGTCAGGGAGCGTGATTTATCGCCAACCATCCGGGGCGAGCCCGCGTGATCGTGTCGTGAAGCGCAAGTCTTACAAGAAGCGGCGTCAGACCGCGAATTAGCTCGAACAATCGCATCCGCATCGGCTGTTGAAAGAACTTGCGCGATTTGACAGGCAACTAATTGGTTGCATATTGTCGCCATGGACAAGGTGTTCAAGGCGCTGGCCGACGCGACTCGGCGGAAGCTGCTCGACCGGCTGCGCGCCGAGAACGGCCAGACGCTGGGCGAGCTTTGCGAACGCCTCGCCATGACGCGGCAGGCGGTCACCAAGCATCTGGTCCTTCTGGAAGAGGCGAACCTTGTCGTCACCGTGCGGCGCGGACGCGAGAAGCTGCACTACCTCAACCCGGTTCCGATCCACGAGATCGCGGAACGCTGGATCGGCAAGTTCGAGCGCCATCGGTTGCAGGCGCTGAGTGAATTGAAAAAGAGTTTGGAGGTGTCATGAGCAAGCCGAAGTTCGTATGCGTCACCTATATCCGAACCACGCCTGAGAAACTCTGGGCGGCGCTGACCGATCCGCAAACGATCAGGAAATACTGGTTCGGCATCACGGCCGAATGCGACTGGAAGGCAGGCTCGCCGTGGGCCCTCAAATTCGAGGACGGCCGCACGGCCGATACCGGCGAAATTCTGGAGGCCGAGCCGGGCAAGCGCCTCGTCATCCGCTGGCGCAACGAATTCAAGCCGGAGCTGAAGGCCGAGTGGTGGTCGCGCTGCACGATGGAGATCGAAATGGCCGACTACTATCCGGACTTTGGCGGCAAGGCGGTGAAGTTCACGATCAGCCACGAGCTCGAAGGCGAGGGCACCAAGTTCGTCGAGGCCGTGTCCGGAGGTTGGCCGAAGATCCTGTCGAACCTCAAGTCGTTGCTGGAAACCGGATCGTTGGCCTTCGACGAGAAGGTGCCCGCATGATCGATCCGGGAAAGTTCGCTCCCAAGACGGTCTATGTGACTTATATCGCGGCGACGCCGGAGAAAGTCTGGCAGGCGCTGACCGATCCGGAGTTCACCAAGCGGTACTTCTTCGGCTTCGCCGTCGAGATCGAGCCGCGCACCGGCGGCCGTTTCCGCATGCTATGGCCAGACGGCCGCGTCCACGTCACCGGGGAGGTCGTCGACTGGTCGCCGCCGCGCCGGCTCGCCGTCACCTGGCTGGTCGAGGGCATGAAGGATTTCGGCGAACTGCCGGAATGCGTCGTCACCTACGACATCGCGTTGTCGGGCGAGGCGGTGAAGCTCACGATGGCGGAGTCGCATTCGTGGGATGTGCCGCGCGACATGCTCAAGGGCGGCGAGATGGGCTGGCCGAAAATCCTCTCGAGCCTCAAGAGCCTACTGGAGACTGGCAAACCTCTCGCTGCCGCGAACGAGCCGCCACCACCAGAATTCATGGAGGCGGTGAAGAAGGCGGTAGCCGAGAAGCCGTGGGTGAAGAAATAGGCCTTCGTCATGCCCGGCCTTGTGCCGGGCGTCTACGTCTTGCTGATGCTCCGAGACGAAGACGTGGATGGCCGGGACAACAAGCCCGGCCATAACGGATCTCAGCGTAAGCTCGCGTTGAACTTCTCCAGCGTCGCCGAGCCGGGACACAGCTCCTTCTCGCCGAGCGAATTGAGCGGAGCGGTAACAGTAGCAAGGTGCGAGTGCAGGTCGTCCGGGTCGCTGTCCACATAGAGCAGCCCGGTGACGATCTGGCCCTCGGCCGCGTGATTGAGCAGGAAGTTCATCGCGGCGAGTTTGTCATGCAGATTGTAGTCGGAGTTGAGCTTGCGCAGCGCGATTTTCGAGCCGTCGTGCTGCTCGACGATTTCGACCGAGCCGGGTTCGTAGCTGACCGCGATCGGCGCGCGGCCGGTGATAAAGTCGAGCCGGTTCACCGCCTCGTTGTGCATGCGTACGTAATCGAAGCTCTTGGTCGAGCCGAGGTGGTTGTTGAACGCGACGCACGGCGAGATCACGTCGATGAACGCCGCGCCCTTGTGCTCGATCGCCGCCTTGATGATCGGAACGAGCTGCTCCTTGTCGCCGGAGAACGAGCGCGCCACGAAGGTCGCGCCCAGCTGCATCGCCATGGCGACAAGATCGATCGATGAATCGTTGTTGATCGCGCCGCGCTTCGCCTTCGAGCCGCGGTCGGCGGTGGCTGAGAACTGGCCCTTGGTGAGGCCATACACGCCGTTGTTCTCGACGATGTAGACCATGTTGACGCCGCGGCGGATCGCGTGGGCGAACTGGCCGAGCCCGATCGAGGCTGAATCGCCGTCGCCGGATACGCCGAGATAGATCAAGTCGCGGTTGGCGAGGTTGGCACCGGTCAGCACGGAAGGCATGCGGCCGTGCACCGAATTGAAGCCGTGCGACTGGCCGAGGAAGTAGGTTGGCGTTTTCGACGAACACCCGATCCCTGAGAGCTTTGCGACGCGATGCGGCTCGATTGCCAGCTCGAAGCAGGCCTCGATGATCGCGGCCGAGATCGAGTCGTGACCGCAGCCCGCGCACAGGGTCGAGACCGAACCCTCGTAGTCGCGGTGCGTGTAGCCCAGCGCGTTCTTCGGCAGGGCGGGGTGGTGGAACTTTGGCTTGACAATGTAGGTCATGGATTCGAACCTAACCAAATTCAGGCACGGTTTCCAGTACTTACGAGAAAATCAACAGCCGCCGATCGCATCCCGGCGTGGACAACCTCTGGTCCGGACTATACGATTCGTGCGTTCCAGCCGGTGATCATTCCGGGCGGACGATCCCGGGATGGCGGCTGAAATGAACAGGGGCGGGCAAGCCCCGTGACCGTTCGAGGAAGCGTTCACAAGAGGAGGCGGCACAATGACGTGGCTATCCGCGGCAACGGCCAGACTGTCTCTGGCGACCGGCACCCTGCTCGCACTGGGTCTGTTTGCTTGCATTTTCGAAAGCACCCCGGTGCAGGCGCAGGGTCTCAAGTCATACGATTCGAACAAGAAAGAATTCTGGACCAAGCCGCCAGACGACTGGTTCCTCGGCGACGAAACCCAGCAGCAGAAAGGGCAAGCGCCGAATCCCGGCCAGCCGCTGCCGACTCCGCTCGCCGACCTCGAAAAGATCCTGGCCGCGATCAAGCTGCCACAGGGCTTCAAGATCAGCGTCTGGGCCAATGACATCGCTCAGGCACGGCAGATGGCCTGGGGTGACAAGGGCACGCTGTTTGTCGGCACGTTCGACAAAGGCATCGTCTATGCGGTGACCGAGCAAGGCGGCAAGCGGGTGGTGAAGACCTTCATCAAGGGCCTTCGCATGCCGACCGGGGTCGCGTTCCAGAACGGCAACCTGTACGTCATCGACATCGACAAGCTCTACGAATATCCGAATGCGGAGGCAAACCTCGATGCGGCGCCGCAGCCGAAGGTGGTCTACGATGACATGCCGCCCTATATCCCCCACGGATGGAAATATCTGATCAAGGACGCGGAAGGCTGGTTCTACATCCCGTTCGGCCCGCCGTGTAACGTTTGCTACGCGCCGACTTCGGTCAATCAGTACCGCCGTGTCGATCCAAAGACCGGTATGGCGGAGCTCGTCGCGATCGGCATCCGCAACAGCGTTGGGGGCGACATAGACCCGCGCACCGGGCACCTGTGGTTCACCGAGAACGCGCGCGACTGGATCAGCGACGACCTGCCGAGCGACAAGCTCAACCACGTGCGCAAGCTCGGCTTGCACTTCGGCTATCCGTACTGCCACCAGGGCGATCTGCTCGATCCGGTGTTCGGAAAAGGCAAGGACTGCAAGGACTTCGAGCCGCCGGCGCTCAATCTCGGGCCGCACGTCGCGCCGTTGGGGATGAAGTTCTACACCGGCAACCAGTTCCCGGCCGAGTACAAGAACAACATCTTCATCGCCGAGCACGGCTCCTGGAATCGCAAGGAGAAGCACGGCTACCGGATCAAGCGTGTGATCGTCGATCCGGATGGCAAGAACGCGAAGCAAGAGATCTTTGCCGGCGTCTGGCTCGACGGGCAGAAGATCACCGGGCGTCCGGCGGACATCCAGATTGCGCCGGACGGCTCACTGCTGATCGCCGACGATCAGGCTGGAGCGATCTACCAGATCACCTACGGCAAGTAAGCGACAGCGGACACATACCCGCCCAGGCAAATCCTGGGCGGGTATGTCGTTTTCATGTTCCACTGAACCGGATCATCATGCGGGATCTTCGCGCCATTTATCTCGCCGCTGCGGTCGCCTGGCTCACATCAGGCATTGCTGGCGCGGCCGAAAACGTCCCGGCGGACATGCGTGAAAAGCTCGAAACCTGTGCCGCCTGCCACGGTGCAGACGGCGTCTCACCGAACCAGGAAGTGCCCTCGCTCGCCGCACAACCCGATATCTTCACGCAGTGGCAACTCGTCTACATGCGCGACGGGACGCGCAAGGTGGAAGCCATGGAGGAGGTCGTCAAGAACATGACGGATTCCGACATCCGTTTCTATGGCTCATATTTCGCATCGCTGCCGCCGCCCGTTCCGGAGCACCCGAAACTGGACGAGGCCAATAGCGCGGAAGTCCTCAATCTCATGAAGCCGCGGCGCTGCGCAAACTGCCACGACGCCACGATGGCGGGAAAAGGAGAGATGCCGCGCCTTGCAGGACAGCGCGAGGATTATCTCGTCAAGGCGTTCCGCGACTATCGCTCGAATGCCCGGCGCGGCCGCGGCCAGGCGGTCATGGTCGAGATGGTTTCGACGCTAAGCGAGAACGATATCAATATCCTTGCGCAATACCTGTCCCGCCTGCCTTGACCGTCAGGAAACGACCTTCCGCAGCGGGGTGACTTTCAGCGCGTCGAGACGATCGCCGATCGCGCTCGCGATGTAGCGCGCGGTGATCGGCGTGCCGTCGTAATGCAGGATCGGCACGAGGCGCGCCGGATCGATGTTGCACTCTGTGGTGATCAGCGAGCGAAGCTGGCCGTCGCGGTTCTGCTCGACCACGAACACGAAGTCATGGTCGGCGATGAAGCTGTCGACATCCTGGTGGAACGGGAAGCCGCGCACGCGCAGCATGTCGAGCGGCGCCCCGCGCGACGCGATCATGTGGATCGCCTCGTCCATCGCGGGCGACGTCGAACCGAAATAGATCGCGCCGTAGCGTGCCTTCTTGTCGCCCGCCGCATTGCGCCGCACCGGCCGCGGCACCAGGCCCTTCGCAGTCTCGAACTTGCGCAAGAGGCGCTGCATGTTGTCGGCGTAGGGGCCGCCTTCCTCGGTGTAGCGCGCATAGCGGTCGCGCGAGGTGCCGCGCGTGAAGAACGCGCCTTTATTGGGATGCGTGCCGGGCAGCGTGCGGAACGGAATGCCGTCACTATCGACATCGAGATAGCGCCCGAAATCCTTGCCGGCTTCGAGCATCTCGGCGGTCATGATCTTTCCGCGGTCATAGGCGCGGGCGTCGTCCCACTTGAGCGGCCGGCAGAGGCGATGGTTCATGCCGATGTCGAGATCGGTCATCACGAAAATCGGCGTCTGCAGCCGGTCGGCGAGATCGAACGCCTGCGCGGTCATCTCGAAGGCTTCGGCCGGATCCTCCGGGAACAGCAGCACATGCTTGGTGTCGCCGTGCGAGGCGTAGGCGCAGGAGATAAGGTCGCACTGCTGCGTGCGCGTCGGCATGCCGGTCGATGGACCGGCGCGCTGCACGTCGACGATCACGGCGGGAATTTCGGCGAAATAGGCAAGGCCTAAAAACTCCTGCATCAGCGAGATGCCGGGGCCCGACGTCGCCGTGAAGGCCCGAGCGCCGTTCCAGCCCGCGCCAATCACCATGCCGATCGAGGCAAGCTCGTCCTCGGCCTGGATGATGGCGTAGCGGTTCTTCTTGTTGCCGTCCGCGCGATAGCGCGAGCAATGCCGCTGGAACGCTTCGGCGACGGACGAAGACGGCGTGATCGGATACCACGCGCACACGGTCGAGCCGCCATAGACTGCGCCGAGCGCGACCGCGCTGTTCCCCTCGAGGAGGATGCGGTCGCCGATGGCGTTCGCCTTCTTCATCCGCAGCCCGATCGGATGCTCGAGATTCATCATCACGTAATCGCGGCCGAGGTGCAGCGCGTGCACGTTCGGCTCGATCAGCGTATCCTTGGTGCGGAATTGCTCGGCGATCAGCTTCTCGATCACGCCGATGTCCATGTCGAGGAGCGCCGCAAGCGCGCCCACGTAGATGATGTTCTTGAACAGCTGGCGCTGGCGCGGATCGATGTATTCGCGATTGCAGATCGCGGTCAGCGGCACGCCGATCACCGTGATGTCGTCGCGGAAGCGCGAAGCGGGCAGGGGCTTCGTTGAATCGTAGAACAGGTAGCCGCCCTTCTCGATCGAGGCGACATCCTTGTCGAAAGTCTGCGGGTTCATCGCGACCATGAGGTCGACGCCGCCGCGCGCGCCGAAATGCCCGGCCTCGGTGATGCGCACCTCGTACCAGGTCGGCAGCCCCTGGATGTTGGACGGGAAGATGTTGCGCGGGGAAACCGGCACGCCCATGCGCATCACGGAGCGGGCGAACAGCTCGTTTGCGCTCGCCGAGCCTGAGCCGTTGACGTTCGCGAACCGGACGACGAAGTCGTTTACGCTCTGGATCGGCATGCTTGTTCCGCGTTAGTCATTTCAATCAGGTATTTCTGCATGTCCCATGCGCCGGTCGGGCAGCGCTCCGCGCACAGGCCGCAATGCAGGCACACGTCCTCGTCCTTCACCATCACGCGCCCGGTCTTGAGATTGTCGGCGACGTAAAGGTCTTGCGTGAGGTTCTTCGCCGGCGCCTCCAGGCGCGTGCGCAGCTCGGCTTCCTCGCCGTTTGCCGTAAATGTGATGCAGTCCATCGGGCAGATATCGACGCAGGCATCGCACTCGATGCAGAGCTGCCCGGTGAACACCGTCTGCACGTCGCAGTTCAGGCAACGCTGCGCCTCGGCAAAGGCGAGCTTGTCGTCATAGCCGAGCTCGACTTCGGTGCGGATGTCTTTCAGCGCGATGACGTTGTCGCGCGTCGGCACGCGATAGCGCTTGTCGTTCGCGATGTCGTTGTCGTAGCTCCACTCGTGGATGCCCATCTTCTGGGACACGACCTCGACCGCAGGCGCCGGGCGATCGTTGATGTCCTCGCCGCTCAGGAACTTGTCGATCGAGACGGCGGCCTCGTGGCCATGCGCCACCGCCCAGATGATGTTCTTCGGCCCGAAGGCTGCGTCGCCGCCGAAGAAGACCTTCGGATTGGTCGACACGAATGTCCTCGGATCGACCTTCGGCATGTCCCATTTGTCGAATTCGAGCCCGATGTCGCGCTCGATCCACGGGAACGAATTCTCCTGACCGACCGCGACCAGCACATCGTCGCATTCGAAATGCTGATCCGGCTCGCCCGCATTCACCAATTTGCGGCGGCCCTTGTCGTCATACTCGGCCTTCACTTTCTCGAAGGTGACGCCGGTGAGCTTGCCGTCTTGATGCGTGAATTCCTTTGGCACGAGGTAATTGTGGATGGGGATGCCCTCGTGCATCGCGTCTTCTTTTTCCCAAGGCGACGCCTTCATCTCCTCGAAGCCGGAGCGCACGATCACCTTCACGTCCTCGCCGCCGAGGCGGCGCGAGGAGCGGCAGCAGTCCATGGCTGTGTTGCCGCCGCCGAGCACGATCACGCGCTTGCCGATGCTCGTTACGTGGCCGAACGACACCGACGAGAGCCAGTCGATGCCGATGTGAATGTTCTTCGCGGCTTCCTTGCGGCCCGGAATGTCGAGCTCGCGCCCGCGCGGCGCGCCGGAGCCGACGAACACGGCGTCCCAGCCTTCGGCGAGCAACTTCTTCAGGCTCTCGACCGGACGCCCGCCGCGGAACTCCACGCCGAGATCAAGGATGTAGTTGCACTCCTCGTCGATCACCTTGTCGGGCAAGCGGAACTTTGGAATCTGCGAGCGCATCATTCCGCCGGAGCGGAAGTCGCCGTCGAACACTACGCATTCGTAACCCATGGGCGCGAGATCGCGCGCGACGGTGAGCGAGGCCGGGCCCGCGCCGACCAGCGCGATGCGCTTGCCGTTGCGCTTGTCCTTCTCGATGGCCTTCGGCAGACGCGCCGTGATGTCTTCCTTGTAGTCGGCGGCGACGCGCTTCAGGCGGCAGATCGCAACCGGCTCCTTCTCGACGCGGCCGCGCCGGCAGGCCGGTTCGCACGGCCGGTCGCAGGTGCGCCCGAGAATCCCGGGAAACACGTTGGACTTCCAGTTGATCATGTAGGCGTCGCCGTAACGCCCTTGCGCGATCAGCCGGATGTATTCGGGAACCGGCGTGTGCGCGGGGCAGGCCCACTGGCAATCGACGACTTTATGAAAATAGTCCGGTGCCGCAATATCAGTGAGTTTCATTCTCTCCTCGTGCTCGCGCCCCTCATGTCAGCGACCCTCAAAGGGACTCGCGCGGCGCAGTCGGCAGGTACATTCATCCCCAATGGACCGGCTTGTGGGCGCCGATTCCGCGCGGGATGTTAGTAGAGCGACCTCCCGAAAGCCACCGATACCAACGGCAAAATGAACCGTATTTCTGCGGATGGTTGCCCGGTCCGCGACCCGTGTTTATAGCCTCGACTATGGCTCAAATAAAGCGAAGCTGCATGGTTAAGCCATTGAAATTGATAGTATTTGACTGCGACGGTACTCTGGTGGACAGCCAGCACATGATCGTCGCAGCGATGACCAAAGCCTATGGGGCGCACAGCCTCCCGTTGCCTGCGCGCGATGTGCTGCTGTCGGTCGTCGGCCTATCGCTGGTCGAGGCCTTCACGAAGCTCGGCGATGGGGTGGAGGAGTTTCCGGCCGAAAGTCTCGTCGGCCACTACCGGGACGCGTTCCATGCCATGCGCGTGCCGGGATCGCCGGTCGAGCCGCTCTATCCCGGTGCAGCGGACGCGATCGCCGAACTCGCGCGCCGCGACGACGTCGCGCTTGGTGTCGCCACCGGCAAGTCGCAGCGCGGCGTGCGCCTGGTGCTCGGCCATCACGGCCTGCTCGAGCACTTCATCACGATTCAGACGGCCGACGACGCGCCGTCGAAACCCCATCCCGGCATGGTGCTCGCAGCGATGCGCGAAGCCGGCGTTGAGGCCGAAGACACCATCGTGGTTGGCGATACGGTCTACGACATCGTAATGGCGCGCGCCGCCGGTGCGGCGGGCGTCGGCGTGACCTGGGGCTACCATCCCGGCGCCGCGCTCGCCGAAGCAGGCGCGCTCGCGGTCGTCGACCGGTTCGCGAATCTCGTGCCGACGCTCGACCGGATTTGGGCAATGTGACGCGGCGCGCGTCCGATTTCGCCATGCTTGCGACGCAGGAGCGGCCAACTGTTAACGTGTGCGGCAGGGCGCCGCGTGACTCGGCATGAAATCTTATTGCCGAATTCGCCCCTCCGGCGGCTGAATTCGACGCGCCGAGGCTGGCATTACAGCAGTCTTTCGACTTGGTGCGGCATTTCCCACCGAAGTCCACGCAAACTCACGCGTCCGAGTCATGCGTGCTCCGCAGAGGCCCGCGCGGCGGCGGAATGGATTTCGCCAAACTTTCCTCCCTTTGCGGCGTTAATGCTAACCCTCATCGGCGTGTTGCGTACCCATGCGTGAGGTGGACACCAATTGGGGAGCACTGCATGTCGCCAACCCGATACTTCCTCGTCCAGCGCGATGACGAGTGGATGATCAAGTTCGCCGACGAAGAGTTCGGCCCCTATAAGACCAAGGCGGAAGCGATGCTGTTCGCGGTCGAGGCCGCGCGCAAATTGAGCGAGCGAGGCACCGATACCGAAGTGTGCCTGATGGGCGAGGAGGGGTTCTTCCACGCCGAGTGGAGCAACGCCCAGCCGCAGGTGGCGACCGCATAAATGCGCACCGACGTCTCGATCACCGACCGCATCGGTAACGGCATCGTTGCCGGCTTCATCGCGACGTTCGTGATGTCGGCGTTGCACGAGCCGTTGGCGGTGATGACGGCGGCGATCGGCATGCATGCGCCGGCCGGGCTGCTGTTTCATTTCTTCGTCGGCACGCTCCTCTGGGGCAGTGCCTTCGGGATGGCGCATGACTGGCTGGTCGGACCGTCGTGGTTGCGCGGCATCGTCTTCGGTTTCGTGGCGGCGCTCGCAGTGCTGTTCGTGATTGCGCCGCTGGCCGGCTCAGGCTTGCTCTGTCTCAAGCTCGGGGTATTCGCGCCGATCGTCGTGGCATTTTTCCACGTCGGCTACGGCGCAATCCTGGGGCTCGTCTACGGCAAGCTCCTGGACACCGACGAAGCGCGCTGCCCGGTGCATCACTGAAATTTCCTTGTTTGGAGTGGGGCGACGGCCTATCTGCCACCGGGCAGATAGGCCTTCTTTGCATGCGCGAGTTGTTCGAAGACGTGTTCGGCAAAAACCCGCTCGACCCGATGGAATCGGCGCGGCGCAACATGCGCCCGAACCTGCGCAAGCGATTTTACGAGAGCGCGGCGGTCGGCGAAGGCGCTCCATATCCGGTCCTGCTCGACGGCCGCGGGGTGAAGACGCCCTCAGGCAACACGCTCGCCGCGCCAAGCGCGGCGCTCGCGCAAGCGATCGCCGCAGAATGGAACGCACAGGGCGAACGCATCAATCCCGCCCCCATGCCGCTCACGAGACTCGCGAACACGATCATCGACGGCGTTGCGCCGGACCCCGAACCGGTCGCGCAGGAGATCACGAAATATCTCGGCTCCGATCTCCTGTGCTATCGCGCCGATGCGCCGGAAGGGCTCGTCGCCGCGCAGGTGCAGCATTGGGATCCGGTACTCACCTGGGCCCGCGAGACGCATGGCGCACGCTTTGTGTTGAGCGAAGGCGTGATGTTCGTCGCTCAGCCGCAGAGCGCGATCGCTGCCGCCCGCGCCGCCATCCCGTCGGATCCGTGGCAGCTCGGCGCGGTCCATCTCATCACCACGCTCACCGGATCGGCGCTGATCGCGCTTGCGGTCGCAGCACGACAGCTCAGCCTCGACGAGGCCTGGGCCGCGGCGCATGTCGATGAAGACTGGAATATGAAGCTCTGGGGCCGCGACGAGCTCGCCCTGGCGCGCCGCGCTACGCGCCTTGCCGACATGCAGGCGGCGGTGAGCGTTCTATTCCTAGCGGGATGAAGATGGTTTCCGAAGCGTTAACGAACGCTTCATCCTGCGGCTCTATACCCCGGGCAAGTCCACTGCAAGGAATGCCCCGTGGACGCGATCCACCTGCCGGTAGGCCTCACGCTCCCGAGCGCGTTCGGCGCGCCGGCGGCGCCGTTGCAGGCAGGGCAGGTCATCCAGGCGCTGGTTCTCGCGCTGATCGAGAGCGACATCTTCCGCCTCCAGCTTCCGCAGGCAACGATCGACGTCCGCTCCAGCGTGCCGCTCACCCCGGGCAGCACCATCACCCTGGCCGTTAAGGGCACAGGGTCCAACACGCGGCTCGCAATTTATGCCGACGTTCCCTCCGCCCCGTCCGGGTCTCTGCCGAGGGGCGCGGCTCCGGCGCCAAATCTCACCGGGCGCATGCCGATCGGCGAAGCGGTGGTGATTGCGCGAACGCCTGCCGGGCAGGGGGCGCCTGCCGCTCCGCAAAGTGCCGCCGTCGAGGGCAGTGGCGTTGCGTCGGCGCAGCCGAGAACAACGCCACCCGCTGTGTCGCGGGAAACACCGGTGAGCGCGCCTGCGCCGGCAGTGCGCCCGGTAGAGGCGCTGGTTGGCACGCTCACGCCCGAGCAGGCGGTGACAGAAGCGATCCAGACCGCAGCGCCACGGCAGGCGGGGCTTGCGCCGTTGTTCGCCGATCTCGAGCAGATTGTGCGGGCGCCGAACGCGGTTCAGGCGCCCATTCCGTCCCCGGTGCGCCAGGCCGCGATAGATGTGCTGTCATTGCGCGTGCCGCTCGATGCGCACCTCGCGGGCGCCGACTTGAAACAGGCGTTCGTCCGCTCCGGTGTGTTGCTTGAGCCGCGCCTTGCTGCGGGTGCGGTGCCGACCGATGCGCGGGTTACGCGACCGGTATCCGCCTCAGCGTCCTCAGATGGATCCCGGCACGCCAGCGAGACCTCATTCCAGGATGGTCCCAAACCTGTCCCAACGCCACGCGATGACCTCAAGTCTGCGCTGCTGGTTTTTCGCCAGGTGCTCAAAGTCTGGAGCGCCAGTTTTCCCGCGACGACCGTTCCGGACAATCCGAACACGCCGTTGCCGGCGGGGTCGCAGCCAGCGATGCAGGCACCAGCGCCAATGCTTTCATCCGACCTCGAAGCCATCCGGCATGTCGCGAGCGCACTCGCGGGACTTCCCGAGGACCTGTCCCAGCGCGCGCCCATGTCAGCCGAACAGGCCAGTAGCCTGGCCAAATCCCTCGCGGCTGCGCTGACGCGGCGCGA
>JBAVXH010000226.1:0-8864 GCA_049698215.1 Xanthobacteraceae bacterium
GGCGCGCGCCGCGGCCTCCAGTTCCAGCGCCGCGCCCACGCGTGCAAGGTTCTGGAGCTCATCCCGTGGTCACGCGCGACCTGTTCGAGCGGCTGGTCGGTGTGCTCGTATTTGTGGCGGATCAGCGTCAATTCTTCGGGCGTCTTTTCGATTCCCATGCTCGTTCCTCCAGTCTCCGGGCGCAAAACGCCAAGCGCCCGCAGCGTCGTCCAGCCGTGAGCGCGGCCGGCCGAGGAGCGGGCGGGTGGTTCGCCGTTGATTCAGTTGTGGAGCGTGAGCGTTTTATAGCAGAGCAGCGTTACGCTGGTCAAGGACTTTGTTCTTATATATTTCAACAAGATAGCGGATGAGGCGCATTTGTAACGAAGATGTTACCGGGATTGCGGCATTACTGATCAATCCTAACTGTGGGGATAAGTGTCCCAAAAAGCGATCAACCGTCGCCGTAGCGGCCGTAGGCCGTAGCCCGGATTGAGCGTTAGCGAAATCCGGGACGATGTCGCCGCGGGCAAAGTCGCTCCCGGCTTTCGCCCCGCTCAAGCCGGACGTAGCCACCCGTAGCCCGGATTGAGCGCAGCGAAATCCGGGACAAGGTATCGCCACGGGCACGATCGCTCCCGGCTTTCGCTCCGCTCAAGCCGGGCTACCAGCTGGCGCCGAGACCTCTGGCGCTGCTGTACACGGCCTCGTCAGCACCATCATATTGTCGCCCACCGAAGGCTCCTATTCGTTTTCACTCGTCCGATCTCGTGCCCCGTGAACCACACTCAAGATCACAATCTCGCCGCGGTCGTCGAAGACCTTGTAGACGATGATGTAGGGGCCTTCGATCAACTCACGTGTTCCCTCGACCAGGCCAGGGCGCCCCATACCGGATAGCTCGGGCGCTGCGAGTCGCTCAGCCTTGTCGAAGATGCGCGCGATGAGAGCGTCCGCGGCACGCGGACTGTCCTTGGTAATCCATTCGAAGATTTGCCGGAGATCGTCCAGCGCTTCGTCGTCGAAGACGACTCTCATGCGCCGGAGCGGGGAAACCGAGCGCGCGCTTCGTCGAGGGACAGGTACTTCGGGCTCTTCTTTGCGAGCCGCCGGCGGACCTCCGCGGCCTGCTCGTCGGTCAGGCGATAGCCGCTCCGATCCTGTTCTTCCATCAGCGTAAGCACTGCGGCGGCATCCGACTGCCGTTCCTCCGGCCATGTCAGCACGCGCTCGAAAATTTCCTTGACCTGTTCTTTTGTCATGCCGTGAGTTTATCACAGACCCCGTAGAGCGGGCAAAGCTTGCGTCGCGCACGCATGAGGCTTACGCGAGGCGGCGTTCGACAGCTCCTTTCAGGAACGCTGCGTCGCGCGTTGCAGCGCGTAGGGCGTTGTGCGCAACAAGCGGAGCGCAGCGACGCGCATTCGCCGTCTTATCGGAATAAGCGGCGCTGTGCAGAAGGGCGCAATGCGCTTCGCTTATTGCGCCCTACGGGCTGTTGGTCGGTCCCGCTCAGCGTCTGCGTGGCCTATGTTAGCGAAAAAGGTCTGAGACGCGCGCGAGCACAACGCCGTGCTCGACCGCCTTTCGCGCCTTGCGATGCAGAACCTCTGGCAATGGGATTTGGCGTCGCAGTGATTCACTCAGGTCCAGGCCGTCCATGCAGATGACTTTGCGAGCGCGGCCGAACGCCACGAGGCCATCTTCGGTGAACCCGCTATAGCTCACGAAGAGGCCGCGCGCCCAGGCGGCACGGGTATCAATCTTTCCATGAAACGCGTGCAGGGCTGCTACGCCTGTCGGCTCGTTGTGCCACTTCGCTTCTACAAGATACGTGTCGCCGTCCAACAGGAAGCTGCCGTCGATTTGCTCACCCGTGAGGCGGAAGGGCCTCTGAGGCTCCAGCCCGAACGCCTTGAACAGCTTCTGTAGGAAGTTCTCGAACAGATAGCCCCGCTCATGCGGAGGCTTGTTGCTCAGAGCCATGAGGGCGTTGTGGATAACGTCGTACTTCACGCGCGTCGCGGGCTTCGCGTCCGCGTCGGACACCGGGGGCGGCTTGTCGCCCAAGTGAGCGAGAACGTCCAGCAGCCGCTTGTGCGCGTCCTGGGCTGGCTCTGCAATCTTATGTCGCGCACGAAATGCTTCGCGGTGCTCCCAGAGCGCCTTCAGGATCTTGATCGCAGTCATGGCGTCGGCGGAGCGAAGGAAGTAGCGCAGCCGTTTTCCCTTCGACGTTCCCTGCTCTGACCATTTCGGTTCGTCGATGTTGATACGCAGCTCGTCCCGGAAGAACTCGCCAAACGTCCGGTCGTTGAACGCAGTCTGCCCATCCGGGAAGCGCAGCACGTAGCCGTCCCTGATGAACAGGTCCTCCACCACCATCATGTCCCTGGTACGCAGGGTGGGCGTCTGAACGTCGGACATGGCAAGCGACCTGGTAGCGAGCAGGTCAGGCGGCTGACCCGCAGTCCCGTGATCACAGATACATAGGGTGGTTTGACACGTCTCGCGAGATGTTCGCCTGATCAACGCATCCCATCTAAGTGGATCAACAAGCGCGGCTTATCGCCCCAATGCTCATTACCAGTCGGCGGCAGGGTGAAGCTCGACCGGGCTGAAGTCCTCGCAAATCGAGATGATTGGACAATCTTCCGGGTCAGCCCGTGCCACGGACGTCGCAGGAATCACACTTAGCCGGCGCTTTCGGGGTTACCTGAATTGGGTAACTGCTGTGGATAGCAGGGAAAACACGAAAAAACAGGGGGTTAGAAAGTTGAAACTCGAAGTACCAAGCTCGGGCTCGTGGTATGGACGGAAATTACTCAACGGCGGTGATCGGGACTTTTTTCACATAAGCATCTTGGCGACGGCATTCCCGAGCGGGTGCCGAAATTATGAGGAGGCTGTGCAGGCAGGGGGCTACGGAGAATGAAATGCGAAGGAGCGAGGCGCAACTAAGCTTCCCACTTGAGCCGGCTGCAAGAGCCTTCAAGGAAAGGCGACGTGCTGGGCGTGCTCAGGCTCTCGTTTGGAGCTTACCCGTCAATCGAACGCCAAACGACCTTGGGCCAGTTGTGGTAGATTTGAATGCGGAAGGCGGATTGCTAGCCATCCAATCTCCTCAACGTCTTTCGAGTGAACCAGAGTTCTCGTTTGGCAAAGGACGGTTCCAAATCAATCTCAAAGGCAGAGAAGCTATCCGCGAAGGTAGATGGGCAATTCGCTATCTGCTGCTGGCGCGGGGCACGGCTATCCTTCTGCCAGCGCTCATACTGACGATGGGATTTCTGTGCTGGCGATTTGGCGTATGAGCCGAAATTAGTCAGCAACCTTCGCTTCCTGCCCAAAGACTGGAGGCCCTGCTTCTCTCCTTATTCGCTACTTATCGTGCGCCAGAAGTACTGCCCCGCCCTACGTCGCAAACCTGAAATGCATCACGTCGCCGTCGGCGACTTCGTATTCCTTGCCTTCGAGGCGCAGCTTCCCGGCCTCGCGCGCGCCAGCCTCACCGCCCGTCGCAACGTAATCGTCGTAGGGCGATGGTCTCGGCGCGGATGAAGCCGCGCTCGAAATCGGTGTGGATCGCGCCGGCCGCCTGCGGCGCGCGCGCCCTTAGTCACGGTCCAGGCGCGCGCCTCCTTCGGCCCGCGGTGATAGCGGCACGCTCGACTTGAGCAGCGAACGTGCAAAGCGCTTATTCCTCCCAGTCGCATGACGCACGTGAAGATAATGAACGCACAAACGATTTTACTCTCCCTTCCATTCTTTTTGCCAAGCGCTTTGACATGGCGGGATTTGGCTCCCGATAGTTGGTTATGTCATCCGTCGCTTGTGCGCTGATCGTAAAACTCCACTCGATGGAGAATGAAACGCTATCGTTGTCCCTATTGAGTTCCCCACGTAAATAAACTCTAAGAAACATTTTCTCTGCAGCGTCATAAATATTCATCCCATCGGCCGTGAATTTGTCAATTTGGCTATACTTGGCAACGTCTTCCGGACGCCCCTTCGGCAGAGCCGCTGGCTGCCAGGAAAAGCTCGAAGTTCCGCCAACATAAGACCGTATCCAGCGGATGATCTCCGCCTCAATTCTGTGAGCCGCACGAGTTGGAATGTCGCAACCCGTCGCGAGCTCGCCCCCGCCCCAAGGGGGGTGCTCCACATAGTCCATATGACGGGCAGCGTGCACTAACCTCTGGGCTCCAATCTCCTTTGCGACCTCAGCGCAATACAACTCGCTAGCCGCCGATTCTGCACGCTTATATCTGCAGTATTCAATCAGGTACCCCGAGCGAATGGCTCTCATTCGTGCAAAAGCGCATTCCGCCGTCAGCTCCTTACCCTTCCGGTGGCGCCGCCGTAAGTCCGCTTCGTTTTTGATCGTGCGATCATTGCAAACTGTTCCGACCGTCAATGCTTTGATCCAATGGTCAAAGACCTCCGATCCTCGAAACACTTTTTGAACGGGCGCCAGGGTGGTGAAATCGCTTCTGCTGGGCAAAGTGAAATCGACGAACTCGCTGCCGAACGCAAGTTGACTTATTGGTAGGTTCTGAACATTTAGCGGGTTCTCATCGCTGTAAGGAATGGTATCCTTCCCATGCTCTTCCTCGCTTGCCGAAGCTCCCCGTTTGTGAGGCTCCATAACTGGACGACCCTCGTTCAGGACACCCCAGATCGATTGATTAGGCCAGAGGGGTATCCACATTGTTGGCAAGTATCGAGTTGTTCGGTCAACGAGCAAGGTCTCTTCGGCCAGCCTGATGCACGGCACAAGCATTCCATCAACAGGGCAGAGATGAGTAGGCTCGCTGGTCGACGCTGCTTCATGAGCGCAGAGGGCACAGGAAAGAATCCCACTCAGAAGCTTGATACGGAACATAGGCACGATCCTTCCGGCCTTCCTTCCTGCGGATTGCTCTTCTCTCTACGCGGAATGTTTTGTTCCTGACTTGCGTGCGGCAAATATGTAAGTCGATATGATCGACGTGGTGACACTAAGAATTCCAATCAGCATAGTCAAAATAGCGGCGTACTGGTTAAACTCCAAGCGACCGTAGGTCAGCGTCCCGTTTGCCGAAAGATAATAAACTGAGGTAGACAAAATTGTGCCGATCAAAAAGAAACTAACTCCAGCGAGCGTAATAATGCGTAAGATTCTTCCACGCTCTCCGATCGGTTCGCTAAACTCGCTTCCAACTGTTGCGTAAGTAACCGCTGCGCCCAAGTACGACAGAAATGTAGGTAGAAGGATTTGAAGAAGTTGAATTTGTTGCCCTTTCTCGTAATCTAGACGTAGGCCCCACAAAGGCCCGGAGAGAAAAGCCACGATCGCGCAGAAAACGACGGCAACACTCACGTAAATAATCGCGAACCTGATTGACATCTCGGCTCCACCATCCGCTCGGGCCTCACAACGCAACCGATTGTTTGCGATGGAGGACGCACGCAGCCAGCGTACAAAGAATCTTGTGTAACACAACTCAAGGTCGCTCAAAAGTGGAACGAGGCCGGGTGACAGGAGGGTCGCGCAAGCGCAATTCACGCCGCTCGATGCAATCGCCATAGGCGGTCGTCTCGTGCAAGCGCCGTAGGATCATTCGCATAGTTAAATTCTGACGCTTGATCACAATACTCGTCTGGTGCGCGCCCCCTACGTCGCAAACCTAAAATGCATCACGTCGCCGTCGGCGACTTCGTATTCCTTGCCTTCGAGCCGCAGCTTCCCGGCCTCGCGCGCGCCGGCCTCGCCGCCGCGCGCAACATAGTCGTCGTAGGCGATCGTCTCGGCGCGGATGAAGCCGCGCTCGAAATCGGTGTGGATCGCGCCCGCCGCCTGCGGCGCGCGCGCGCCCTTGGTTACGGTCCAGGCGCGCGCCTCCTTCGGGCCCGCGGTGAAGAACGTGACGAGGTGCAGCAGCGCGTAGCCGGCGCGGATCAGCCGGTCGAGGCCGGGCTCGCTGAGCCCGATGTCGGCCAGGAAATGCTCGCGCTCCTCGCGCGGCAGCACCGCGATCTCGGCCTCGATCTTGGCGGAGATCACCACGGACGCCGCGCCCTCTTCGGCGGCACGCTTTTCCACGGCGCGCGAATAGTCGTTGCCGGTCGCGGCCGCGGCCTCGTCGACATTGCAGACGTAGAGGACGGGCATCGAGGTGAGCAGGCCGAGCGAGTGAAAGAGCTTCTCCTCCTCGGTCTTGCGCTCGACCAGGCGCGCGGGCTTGCCCTCGCGCAGCAGCGCGAGCGAGCGGTTGACGAGGTCGAGGGTTTCCTTCGCCTCCTTGTCCTGGCCGCGGATACGCTTCTCCAACGCATCGACGCGCTTCTCCAGGCTTTCGAGGTCGGCGAGCATCAGCTCGGTCTCGATCGTCTCGATGTCGGCGATCGGGTCGATCGTGTTGCCGACATGCGTCACGTCGGGATCGTCGAAGCAACGCACCACATGCGCGATGGCGTCGACCTCGCGGATGTTGCCGAGGAACTGGTTGCCGAGCCCCTCGCCTTTCGAGGCGCCCTTCACCAGCCCCGCGATATCCACGAAGGTGAGCCGCGTCGGCACGATCTCGGCCGACTTGGCGAGCTTCGCCAGCACGTCGAGCCGCGGATCGGGCACCGCCACCTCGCCGACATTCGGCTCGATGGTGCAGAACGGATAATTCGCCGCCTGCGCCGCCGCCGTCTCGGTGAGCGCATTGAACAGCGTCGACTTGCCGACATTCGGCAGCCCGACGATGCCGCATTTGAAACCCATCTTGGTCCTTCAGTCTTCTTTTTCGTTGTTCTCGTTGTCGTTCGTCGCGCCGAACCCCTTCGCGGTCATGGCGAGATGCACCTTGTTCTGGAAGCTCGCGTCACGCCCCTGCGCGAGCAGCTCGGCGTTGGCGGCGACGACATCGCAGAGCGCCTCCACCCATTCGCGGTCGGCCTTCGAGAAGTCGCTCAGCACATGGCCGTGCACGAGCTCCTTGCCAGGATGGCCGACGCCAAGCCGCACGCGCTTGTAGTCGTTGCCGACATGTCCGCTGATCGAGCGCAGGCCGTTGTGGCCCGCGATGCCGCCGCCCACCTTCACGCGCACCTTCACGGGCGGCAGCTCGATCTCGTCATGGAACACCACGATGTCGGACAGCGGCAGCTTGTAGAAATGCATCGCCTCGGCAACCGCGCGTCCCGACTCGTTCATGTAGGTGCCGGGCAAGAGGAGCAGAACCTTCCCCTGCCCGATGGCGCCTTCGGTGGCGACGCCCTGGAAGCGGCGGCGCCATGGCGCGAAGCGATGCTTCGCGGCGATCGCCTGCACCACCATGAATCCGATGTTGTGGCGGTTGCCGACGTGCTTTGCGCCCGGATTGCCGAGCCCGACAAACAGCAGCATGGATCAGGCCATCAGCCGGAAGTGCGGGACCGGCCCCGGCTGTTGCCGGGACCGGACGAACGCGTGGCCTACTTCTTCTCCGCGGCCGGTGCGGCGGCGGGGGCAGCCGCGCCGGGTGCCGCGGCAGGGGCGCCTTCGGCAGGAGCAGTACCCGCCTCGGTCGCGGCCGCTGCTGCTGCTGCCGCTGCTGCTGCTGCTTCTGCTGCCGCCTTCATTTCTTCGGCGTAGCCCGACGGCGGCACGATGGTGACCAGCGTAACGTCGCCGTGTTCCAGCACCCGCACGTCCGAGGGCAGGTTGATCTCGCTCAAGTGCCGCGAATAGTTGATCTCCAGTCCGGTGATGTCGACCTCGAACGCCTGCGGGATGTTGTCGGCCGGACACTGCACCGAAATGGTGTGCGACACGATGTTGACCGTTCCGCCGCGCTTGATGCCCGGCGCCTGGTCGGCGTTGATCACGCGCACCGGCACGCGCACGCGCACCTTCGCGCCTTCGCCGAGGCGCAGGAAGTCCACGTGGACCGGATTGTCCATCACGGGATCAAGCTGGAAATCGCGCGGGATGACGCGGTGCTTCGTCCCGTCGACATCGAGATTGCAGACAGTGGTGAGGAAATGGCCCGCGTAGATCTTCGTCTTGACCTCCTTGAAGTCGAGCGAGATCGGGAGCGGTTCCTTGCTGTCTCCGTAGATCACGGCCGGCACACGGCCTTCGCGACGCACGGCCCGGGCGGCCCCCTTGCCGGCCTTCGGACGCGCCGTCGCGCTCAGTTCATTGACGGTCGCCATTGTTCAAGTCCTTGGATTTGTGAGTGAATCGCCCTGCGGCATGCCTCCAGGGGTGTCGGAGCCGCGAGCGAGCCGGCTTATAGCGGCAGGGGCCGGAAAACACAAGAAAATCGGCCAAAAAGTTGGATCCCGCGGCAAGGGACGACGTGAAGTCCTGCGTCCGCAGCCGGCCTCGATCGCCCGGTTCGGCGACGCGCCTGTGGGTGGTATGTCGGCGGCCATTTACATCGGAACGAGAGTTACCTTAAGTTATGAGACTTGAGGTTGTCGTTCCGTCTTCGCCATCCATTTGTCCTTGCCTCGTCTGAGATTTTTGGAGCTCCGCCCATGACCCCCACGATGTCCCGGCGCCTGTTCCTGGAACGCTGCGGACTCGGTGCCTTGGCGGCGGGTCTTTGCCCCATCGGGATACCAGAGGCCGGCGCGGCGTGGGGCGACATCCCCCCGGCGCCAACCGGCTCCGGTCTGTCCGACATTTGGCCTGCCAACTACTCCGGCGCACGCATTCTGGAGATCTATTGCTACGGCGGGCTGTCGATGTGGGAGACGTTCTGGGTCAACGAAACCGCTGCCCAGTCCAACGTGATGAACTGGCGCGGGTTTGCTCCGCAAAACCTTGCCTGGAACCAAGCGTGCGCCGGAATCCCGAATCCCGCCGGCCAATTCACCGAGTTCGCGCAGGACAGTCAGCAGCAGCGGATCTTCTGGGGCCCCGC
>JBAVXH010000227.1:0-3470 GCA_049698215.1 Xanthobacteraceae bacterium
GCGCCGTGCTGCTTCGGCCTCGACCTTGCGGATCGCTTCTTCCAGCGCGAGCCGCTCGCGCGTGATCTCGGCTTCGGTCAGCGGCGGATCATTCATCCCGCGCAACTGCGCCACCAACGCCGTGCGCGCCCGCTCGTAGAGCAGGCGGCGCCCTTCGCCGGTATTCTTCTCGAGACCGGCGACGGCCTTGGCGACAAGCGGGTAATAATCGGCCATCAGTTCGCTAGCTCTAGCACCCTCCCTTTGAGCACGATCTCGTCCGAAAACCGGTGTCCACTTTTCGGGATCATGCTCGCAGACTCACGCTTCGAACGGGTTCTGCACCAGTATGGTGTCTTCCCGTTCGGGACTGGTCGAGAGCAAAGCCACCGGACAGTCCACCAATTCCTCGATTCGGCGCACGTACTTTATCGCCTGTGCGGGCAATTCGGCCCATGACCGCGCCCCTGCGGTTGCACTTTTCCACCCTTCAACGCTCTCGTAAATCGGCTCCACCCGGGCCTGCGCGCTGGCGCTGGCCGGAAGATAGTCGATTTCCCGCCCATCCAGCCGGTAGCGGACGCAGACTTTGAGCTCGTCGAAGCCATCGAGGATATCCAGCTTGGTGAGCGCTAGCCCATTGATTCCACTGGTGCGCGCAGTTTGCCGCACCAGCACGGCGTCAAACCAGCCGCAGCGCCGCGGCCGCCCCGTCACCACGCCGAATTCGCGGCCGCGCGTCCCAAGCGTCTTGCCAATCTCGTTGAGCTGCTCAGTCGGGAACGGCCCCTCCCCCACCCGCGTCGTGTAAGCCTTGCAGATGCCGAGCACATAGTCGATCGCGCCGGGACCAAGCCCGCAGCCGGTCGCGGCCTGCCCGGCGACCGTGTTCGACGAGGTCACATAGGGGTAGGTCCCGTGGTCGACGTCGAGCAGCGTGCCCTGAGCACCCTCGAATAGGATGCGCTTGCCTTCGCGCCGCTTGCTGTCGAGCAGCGACCAAACGGTGTCCATGTAGGGCAGCACCTTGGGCGCGATCGCGGTGAGTGAATCCTTCAACGCCTTAGCGTCGATCTCATTGAGCCCGTTGCCGCGCCGCAGCGCATTGTGATGCGCGAGCAGCCCGTCGATCTTGTCGTCAAGCGAATTCGGATCGGCGAGATCCATCAAGCGGATCGCGCGGCGACCGACTTTGTCCTCGTAGGCCGGCCCGATGCCGCGCTTGGTGGTTCCGATGCGCGTGCCGGCATTCGATGACTCGCGCTGCGCATCGAGTTCCTGGTGCAGCGGGAGGATCAGCGCGACGTTTTCGGCGATGCGCAGATTGTCCGGCGAGATTGCAACGCCCTGGCCCTTCAAACGTCCGATCTCTTCCAGAAGCGCATTCGGATCGAGCACCACGCCGTTGCCGATGACAGACAGCTTGTCGGGGCGCACCACACCCGACGGCAGCAGCGACAGCTTGAAGGTCACGCCATCGATCACCAGCGTGTGGCCGGCATTGTGGCCGCCCTGGAAGCGCACCACGACCTCGGCCTGCTCGGACAGCCAGTCGACGATCTTGCCCTTGCCTTCGTCGCCCCACTGCGAGCCGACCACCACCACATTCGCCATCAGGACCCCTTGAGACGCAGCATCCGGCGACGTGCAGACCGGGCCGCTCCGTCGATAACGGAAGCGGTCCGGGGTGGCAAGTCATTGGCGCGGCTGGATTTACCACCGCGGGGCGACGAGAATGCGCATTTGTTATTTGCGCATGATCTTATCCGAAAACCGGTACCCATCCCCGATCATGTCGAGGACATGCTTTTCGGGATCATGCGCTATGGCCGCCGCGGCTCGTAGGCGACGACCTTGTCGCCTGGCCAGCGCAGCCGCCAGCCGAGCTTGATGTCCTTCGCCTCGCCGGGGGCAGCCTCGAAGGTCCAGGCGAGCACCCCGCGCCGGTCGCGCACGTCGCGCTCGCTCGGCGGCGTCGTGACCGGGAGCAGCTCGACCTGGATCTCGGCCGTCTCGCTCGCCGGCACCTGGTCCTCGATGACGGCCTTGATCGGACGCGCGTGCCCGCTGCGCAACGTGATCTTGAACTCACGCTCGTCGGTCTTGGCCGACGAGATGATCCCGGCGGAGCCTTCGAGCTTGCGCGTCATGGTGCGGGTGACCTTCACCTTCTCGTCCGCGCCAAAACCGAGCCGCAGCGTCTCGTCCTTCGGCGTCAGCGCCATCAGGCCGCGGCCGACAAAGATGCCGTCGCGGTAGAGCGAGACGCGGCCCGGCAAGAGCGGCGCTTCCTCGGCATGCTTGAACGAGGCTTCGAGGTAGGCGGTCTCGTCGAGCGCGGGCACGGCCCGAACCAGAAGGTCGGGCGCGATCTGTTCGGTAGAGATGCGGAAGCTCTTGGCGCCTTCGCTCGCCGCAACGCTGACGCGGCCGGGTACGCGGAAGAGCGCCTGGAAGCCGCCGGTCTCGACGGCAGCCTCCTGCTCCTGCGCCGGCACCGACGCCGGACGCTGGGCGATGGTCACGTTCTCATCTTGATCGAGGGAGGCCGGCGCGAAGCTTCCGGCGACGCGCTGTTCCTCTCGCGCGGCCATCCGGTCCACGGAGAGGCGCGAAGTTTTCACGGGCGTGGGAGCATAGTAGCGAACGATCAGCGGCCGCAGCTCGGGGCCGTTCCCGCCTTTTGCGGTGCGCACGGTCGAGACCGCGAGCGCGACATCCGACCAGTCCTCGCCGGTCTGCTGCACGATCTCGGCGCGCCGGATCAATTCGAGCGCGGGCTTGCGCTCTCGCGTGCCCGAATCGAGCCGCGCATCGTAGAGCGGCGCCCAGCGCGCGCCGCGCACCGTATAGCTCACGCGGAACGTCGCACGCGATGCCGCATTCGCCGCAAGGTCGACGCGCACTTCCATTTTGCGCGACGGATTGGCCTGCAACGCGGCCTCGACCTGCCTGATCTCGAGATCGAGATCGCGCTGCTTCAGGCGGAACGCGCGGATGGCTTCGCTGGCCGACTTGATTTCGTCGGCGACCGCACTGAAAGCGGCGCGCCAGTCGGACAGCGGGCGCGCCTCGCCTTTCTCGCCAAGACCGAACGGCGTCTGCGCGGCAAATCGTTCGGCGAACTGCTTGCGCGCCGTCTCGGCATTGATCTGATCGTCGAGCGCCGCGCGCTGGTCTTTGAGAGCCTGCAGGCGCTTCTCGAATTCAGGCGCTGTCGGGGGCCGCTCCGGCCGCGGCGAGCGCGCATCGATCGCGCCGATCGTCACGGCCGCCATCGTCTCGCCTTCGACGCGCAGCGACGCGGTGTCGAGACCGGGCGGGAAGTCGCGCGCGACCAGCGTCGTGTCGCCTTGCGGCAGATCGACGCTGATGACGCGCGTCACCGTCGCGCCGTCCGGGTAGACGGTCACGTTGTCGATCGACGAACGGACGTCGACGTCCCCCGCGAGAGCAGGGCAAATCCCAATGAAAACCAACACGCAAGCGGC
>JBAVXH010000228.1:0-7829 GCA_049698215.1 Xanthobacteraceae bacterium
ATGCAGCTGTGCAGGCGCTCAACGGCGCCGCGACCCTGATCGACACGTTCAGCGTGGTGACAGCCGACGGCACGGCGCAGCTTGTGACGATCACCATCCACGCGCAGAACGACGCCGCGGTCATCACGGGTGATGCGGCCGGCGCAGTCACGCGGTCTGCCGGCGTGATCCCGACCGACAGTGGCGACCTCGACGCCGCCGATCCCGACAACACCGCCGACGCGTGGCAGGGGGTGGCGGCCGGCGCCGCGAGCGCCAACGGCTACGGCACTTATCAGCTCACGGCCGCGGGCGTCTGGACCTACACGCTCGACAACAACAACGCGGCCGTGCAGGCGCTGAAGGCCGCCGACACGCTGACGGACACGTTCACCGCGCTGACGGCGGATGGGATCGCGCAGATCGTCACCGTGACCATCCGCGCACACAACGACGCGCCGGCGATCGATCTCAACGGCGTGGGCGCCGGGACCGGCAGCGCGGTGACCTTCACGGAAGGCGGCGCGCCGACACTGATCGTCGGCGTCAGCCCGACCGTCAGCGATGCCAACGATGGGCAGCTGCAGTCCGCGACCATCGTGCTGACCGACGCGCAGGCGGGAGACGTGCTGAGCGTCGGCGATCTCGCGCCGTTCGGCATCACCTCCGCAATCGATACCGGCGTGGCCGGACGGGTCACTGTGACGCTAAACGGCGCCGCAACGCTCGCCAACTACCAGGCGGCGCTGAAGCACGTGACGTTCAGCAACACGAGCGAGAAGCCTTCGGCCGTCGACCGCCATATCGAGGTTTCGGTCAGCGACGGTCAGCTGCAAAGCAATACGGCGATCGCGACGGTCGCCGTGACGCCGGTGAACGACGCGCCGGTCGTGCAGAACGGCGCAGCCAGCGGCAACGAGGACAATGTTATCAACGGCGCGCTGATCGCGTCCGATGTGGATAGTGCCTCGCTCACCTACAGCCGCGTGGCGAATGCCGCCCACGGCACCGTCACGGTGAACGCGGACGGCACGTTCAGCTACACGCCGAACGCCGACTTCAATGGCAGCGACAGCTTCACCTTCAAGGCGAATGACGGCTTCGCCGACAGCAACGTTGCGACCATCAACATAACGGTCGCTCCCGTCAACGACGCGCCGGTGATCAATTCGAACGGCGGCGGCAATAACGCGGCCGTGTCGGTCCTCGAGAATACGACCGCGGTCACGACGGTGCATGCGACCGATGTCGACTCGGCGGCGCTGACCTATTCGATCGTCGGCGGTAGCGATGCTGCCAAATTCCACATCGTTGCCGCGACCGGGGCGCTATCGTTCATCACCGCGCCGGATTTCGAAGCTCCGACCGATGCGGATCACAACAACAGCTACATCGTGAATGTCCGCGCCGCCGACGGCAGCCTGTTCGACGATCAGACGATCACGGTCGCGGTCACGAATGTGGGCGAGGCGCCCCCCACCTTGCACTGGAGCGCCAGCGTCGATGTTGGGTCCCATCCGGCGGGCTGGGTGCCGGCAGGGATCGCTGACTTCAATCACGATGCGACAAGCGACCTCGCCTGGTACAATTCGACGACTGGCAACATCGATCTCTGGAACCTCTCGAACGGCCGTTGGGCCGGCAGCTCCGATGTCGGATCGCATTCCGCCGGATACCAGCCGGTCGGCTTCGGCGACTACAATCATGACGGCACCAGCGACGTGCTCTGGTTCAATCCGACCACGCGCGACGTCGATCTGTGGGAAATCGCGAACGGGCAGCGGGCCGGCAGCGTCGACATTGGCACGCATCCCGCGGGCTATGCACCGAGCGGCTTCGGTGACTTCAACGGCGACGGCACCAGTGACGTGCTTTGGTACAATGCCGCGACCGGCGATGCCGAAGTATGGAAGATCGCGGACGGACAATGGGCCGGCAGTGTCGATGTCGGATCGCATCCGGCAGGCTATCAGCCGGCCCTCACCGGCGACTTCAACGGCGACGGCACCAGCGATATCGGCTGGTACAATGCGGCGACCGGCGATCTCGACATCTGGAAGATGTCGGACGGCCAGTGGGCGGGCAGCATCAGCGTCGGTTTACACCCCGCCGGGTGGCAGGCGCTCGGCACCGGCGACTTTAACGGCGACGGCACCAGCGACGTCGTCTGGTACAACCCGGCGACCAACAACATCGATGTCTGGCTGATCGAGAACGGCCAATGGGCGGGGAGCTTCGATGTCGGCTCGCACCCCGCAAGTTCGGTGGCGGTGGGCGTTGGCGACTTCGACCACAATGGCGTCGCCGACATCATGTGGCGCGACGCGACGACGGGCCACATCGAGAACTGGCTGCTGGCGTATAGCTGACCGAGCGGGCAAATGTGAGGAGGACGCGCCCTATGTGGCCGGCGGCGTCGCCGGCGGCTGTTGCTCAGCCATGCGCTGGCGATAGAGCGACACGAAATCCACCGGATCGATCATCAGCGGCGGGAAGCCGCCGTTGCGCACCGCGTCCGCGATGATCGCGCGCGCGAACGGAAACAGGAGGCGCGGGCACTCGATCATGATGAGGGCGTGCACATTTTCCTGCGGCACGTTCTGGATGCGGAAGATGCCGGCGTAGAGCAGGTCGAAGCTGAACAGGAACAAAGCCGGCAGCTCGGCGCGGCCCTCGATCTTCAGCTCGACCTCGAAATCGGTCTCGCCCAGCGGCTTGGCGTTGACGTTTATCTGGATGTTGATCTTCGGCGGCTGCTGTCCGGGCTGCTGGGTCAGCGACCGCGGCGCATTCGGGTTCTCGAACGAGAGATCCTTGATGTATTGCGCGAGCACATTGAGCGACGGCGCCGCCTCATTGGCCGCGGTTGCTCCCCCTTCGGTCGGCGGGCCGCCATTCGTCATTGACATCGATCATCTCCGGCGTCGGCGCTGGTGTGGCGAATTTGCAGTTGCTCCAGTGCCCCCGGAAAGCTCGCAGAGCAACTGCAAATTCAAAAGCCACACCAGAATCATAGGATTACTGGTGTCCTTTCGATTCCGAAGTTCGCATCGAGTGTGCCGCGAGCGGGGGCGAACTTCGGAATCGGGACACCAGTACCCCGGCACAAGCGGCGGTGTGGCTAACACAAGGCCCAAAGCGCCACAAGAACCGCGGATTTCTCAATCCTTGCGGGATGATGGCTGGTGCGGAATGCGCTCCTCGGGGACGCGCCGCCACTGGTCAGGCGGCAGATCGACCACATCAGGCCGGCCGCCTGCGCGTTCGGCGCGGCCGAGAGCGCGGCGCAATGCCGCGCCGATGGCGCGCTGGGTGGGTGGCAGCAGCAACAGCGCGCCCAGCACATCGGTCAGAAAGCCGGGCAACAGCAGGAGAAAGCCACCCACCACGGTCAGGAAGCCTTGCCCATCGAGTTCGACCCGGCTGATGGTGCGCTCGCCGACCGCGGTACGCACCTGCTGCACGTCGCGCGATCCGGCGCTGCGGATCACCGCCATACCGGCGAGCGACGTCAGAATGGTCAGCGCCAGCGCGGCCAGGATGCCGAGCTTGAGCGCCACCGCGATGAAGATCGCGATTTCCACGAAGGGCAGCATCAGCAGCCCGAAAATCGCCCATTTCAACAACGACATCCGGATACCTTGTTGGCCCAAGGTTGTTGGCGCAGGGGCCGGGATCGTCTACCATGCGACCTAACGGCGCGAAATGCATCGCATGCGCCGTGAACCCTGGAACGGCTCGTGTGGTTACATAGGTAAGAGCGGCTAAAGCGGCGTCCAGTGCCACGATGGCGCGGGAGGCCGGGCCCACAGCCCGAAAGCATGCGCGACTTGTTCGATATCTACACCATCATCTTCCTGGCACTCGCAGTGTTCATTTTCCTGCGTTTGCGCAGCGTGCTGGGCCAGCGCACCGGGCGCGAACGGCCGCCCTACGATCCCTATTCGGCACGCGAGGCGGCCCGCCCCTCGAGCAACGACAATGTGGTCCCGCTGCCGCCGCGCGCCGCCGAAGCAACTCCAGTGCCCGCCGCGGAGGCGGAACCGGCCGACCGGTGGAAGGGCATCGCCGAGCAGGGCTCGCCCGCCGCGCTCGGCCTCGACGCGCTGGTGGCGCAGGACCCGAGCTTCGATCCGCGTCATTTCCTGACCGGCGCGCGTGCCGCCTACGAGATGATCGTCACGGCCTACGCGCAGGGCGACCGGCGTACGCTGAAGAACCTCCTCTCCAAAGAGGTCTCTGACGGCTTCGAGCAAGCCATCAAGGATCGCGAGACGCGCGGCGAAAAGGCGGAGACGCGCTTCGTCTCGATCGACAAGGCCGACATCACCGGCGCGGAGGTCAAGGGCCGCACCGCCCAGGTTACGGTGCGGTTCGTCTCGCAGCTCGTTTCGGTGACGCGCGACAAGGACGGCAACGTGATCGACGGCAGTCCCGACAAGGTCACCGATGTCACCGACGTATGGACCTTCGCGCGCGATCTTTCTTCGCGCGATCCCAACTGGAAGCTGGTCGCTACCGAAGCCGGGCAGTAAGCCCCGAAGCGTGTCCCGCAAAAGTGGATACCGGTTTTGCGAGAAAGGACATGCATAAACAAGAAATCAGCGCTGCGGCACGCCCGAATCTTCGGACGCGTCGCAGCCTTGGCGCTCTGCCTCGTGCTGGTCGCCGACGAGGACGCCGATGCGCGGCGCATGCACAGGACGAAGTCGCGTCACGCGCCGCCGGTCTCTGAATTCACCGGCAAGCCGAATCCGTCAGGTCCGATGCGCTTCCCCGACACGCGCTTCGAGCCGGTCGCGTGGAGCGCCATCGACGGCTGGGCGGCGGACGACCATGCCGCCGCATTCGCAACATTCCTGGCGAGCTGTCGCGCGCTCATCGGCAGCGCCAAATCCGCGCGCGATACGCGCCCCATCTATCCGGCGTTGCTCGACATCTGCCGCAAGGCGCGCGCGGGCGGTGCGCAGAACGACGAGGCGGCACGAAAGTTCTTCGAGGAGAACTTTGTGGCCGTGCGCGTCTCGAAGATCGACGACCCGAACGGATTTCTCACCGGCTACTACGAGCCCGTCGTGGACGGCTCGCGCGTTCCAACCGACGACTTCAAGGTGCCGCTCTACGGCCGGCCGCGCGACCTCGTGCACATGGGACGCAAACGCAAGGCCGAGAGCTTTCCGAACACCGGCCGCGTCGTGCGTCGCATCGCGCGCGGCAAGTACGTGCCGTATTTCGACCGCGCCCAAATCGAGGACGGCGCGCTCGCGACCCGCGGCCTGGAAATCGCCTACCTAAAGGACGCGAACGATCTTCTGTTCATCCAGATCCAGGGCTCGGCGCGCATTCGCCTGACCGACGGCTCGCTACTGCGCGTTAATTACGACTCACACAACGGTCATCCCTACACGCCGGTCGGCCGCATCCTGATCGAGCGCGGAATCATCCCGCGCGAAGAGATGTCGATGGATCGCATCCGCAAATGGATGGCGGAGAATCCGGACGGCGGAAAGGAGTTGCGGCGGCAGAACCGGTCCTATGTGTTCTTCCGCACGGTCGGGCTGCCCAAGAATGAGGAGGCGCGCGGCGCGCAAGGCGTGCCGCTCACGGCGACGCGCTCGATCGCGGTCGACAAGGCGCTGCATGTGTACGGCACGCCGTTCTTTATCGCAGCGGACCTTCCGATCGCGACCGAGACATCGGCGACGAAGTTCCGCAAGCTGATGGTGGCGCAGGACACCGGTTCGGCGATCGTGGGACCGGCGCGCGCCGACATCTATTTCGGCTCGGGCGTTGAGGCGGGCCGCATCGCGGGCCGCATCAAGAACGTGGCGCAGGTCATGATGCTGATGCCGCGCTCGCTCGACCCCTCGGAGGCCGGCAAGGCGATGCCGCTGCCCGAGCCGCGGCCCGGAAAAGCGCCGAAGGCCGACCCTGCGACGGTCGAAATGCCGACCGCGCTGCCGCTTTCCGGGGACATTCCGCTGCCGCGTCCGCGCCCGAAATCATGAGCAAGGGGCGTTCGCTTTCAGACGACGAGCGCACGCTGTGGGATACGGTGACGCGCGCGATCGCACCCTTGCGCAAGCGCAAGCGGAAAAGCGCAGAACCGGTCGTGCCCGCCGTGCCGCAACCTGCAAAATCAGCGCGGGCTGCGAAAATGCCGGTGGCTGCCCCGGCGAAAACGCAGGCGCCGCCGCTGGCGCCGCTCGGACGGCGCATGCGTTCCAAATTGGCGCGCGGCTCCGAGCCGATCGACGATCGCATCGACCTTCACGGCATGACGCAAGTCGATGCGCATGCAGCGCTCGCGCACTTCCTGCGCCGCGCGCAAAACCGCGGGGCGCGTGTCGTGCTGGTCATCACCGGCAAGGGCGCTCGGGCGGACGGCGACTACTCAGAACGTGGCGTGCTTCGCCGCCAGGTTCCGCACTGGCTCGAGAGCGCGGCGTTGCGGCCGCTTGTCGTCGGCTTCGAGAGTGCCGGCGTCGGCCATGGCGGCACAGGCGCACTGTATGTGCGGTTGAGGCGGGCCTGAGCCGACACGCCCTTTTGTTCTGCAAATGTTCTTGCGTGCTTCGCCTAACCCTGCGATAGTTCCGCCGGGAGGCGGGACCCGCATGGTTCAGCGCGTTTCCACGGTCGCGTTTGAGGGCATCGAGGCGCGCGCCGTCGATGTCCAGGTGCAGATCGCGCCCGGTCTGCCGGCGTTCAACGTGGTCGGCCTGCCGGACAAGGCCGTCTCGGAAGCGCGCGAGCGCGTGCGCGCCGCGCTGGTCGCCTCTGGGCTTGCGCTTCCGGCGCGGCGCATCACGGTGAACATGGCGCCGGCGGACTTGCCGAAGGAAGGCAGCCACTTCGACCTGCCGATCGCGCTCGGCCTGATGGCGGCGATCGGCGCCATTCCGCACGATGCAGTCACTGGCTTCACCGTGCTGGGCGAGCTCGGGCTTGATGGCTCAATTGCGCCGGTTGCCGGCGTGCTGCCCGCAGCGATCGGCGCGAATGCGCGCGGCCAAGGCCTGATCTGCCCCTATACGTGCGGGCCCGAGGCGGCTTGGGCGAGCCCCGACATGGAGATCATCGCGGCGGACTCGCTGATCCAGCTCGCCAATCACTTCAAGGGCACGCAGGTGCTGATGCGGCCACGCGCCAAGATCCGCGAGATCGAAGGCGCGCCGCTCGACCTGAAGGACATCAAGGGACAGGAGAGCGCCAAGCGTGCGCTCGAGATCGCGGCGACGGGCGGCCACAACCTGCTGATGGTCGGCCCGCCCGGCGCCGGCAAATCGATGCTCGCTGCACGGCTGCCCTCGATCCTGCCGCCGCTCTCGCCACCCGAGTTGCTCGAAGTCTCGATGATCGCCTCCGTCGCAGGCGCGATTGCCGAAGGCGCGCTGACCAACGCACGCCCCTTCCGAGCGCCGCATCACTCGGCCAGCATGCCGGCGCTGGTCGGCGGCGGGCTGCGCGCGAAGCCCGGCGAGATCTCGCTCGCACACCATGGCGTGCTGTTTCTCGACGAGTTTCCCGAATTCCAGCCGGCGGTGCTCGACTCGCTGCGCCAGCCGCTGGAGGCCGGCGACGTCACCATCGTGCGCGCGAACTACCGCGTGACCTATCCGGCGCGCTTCATGCTGGTCGCCGCAATGAACCCGTGCCGGTGCGGCAAGGCGAGCGATCCGGGATACATCTGCCGGCGCGGCGCGAACACGCGCTGCGCGGCCGACTATCAGGGGCGCCTGTCCGGCCCGCTGCTCGACCGCATCGACCTGCACATCGAGGTGCCGGCTGTGACGGCGGCCGACCTGATCCTGCCGCCACCCGCCGAGGGGAGCCGCGAGGTTGCCGCA
>JBAVXH010000229.1:0-2630 GCA_049698215.1 Xanthobacteraceae bacterium
ATTGCGCCCGGGTGATTTCAGTCCACGACATTGTGTCCTCCATCGAACCTTCGCAAATCCGACGGAATCACAAAGGGCTGGAATCACCTCACTCTTTTTCGGCCAGGCTCTCAGGATGAGGGTTGAGTTTTTCTGCGGCGAATCTCCTCGATCACCGCGGAGTTGTCGCGCTCGCCTTCGCCACGCTTGACGCAGGCTTCGAGCACCGCAGCGTTGAGCGTGGCGAGCGGCATCTCCTGCCCGCGGCTTGCGGCCTGCTCGAGGATCAGGCGGAAGTCCTTCAGCGACTGATGGATGAAACCCTGCGGCGAATATTCGCCGCTCACCATCTTTGCGCCTTTGATGTCCATCACTTGGCTATAGGCGGCGGACTGCCGCGCGACATCGAGGAAGGCCTTCGGGTCGAGCCCGAGCCGCTCGGCGAACACGAGGCCTTCGGCAAGCACGAGGCGGTTCAAGCCGAGGATATGGTTGATCGCGAGCTTGGCGCGCCCGCCGTTACCCGCCGCGCCCATGTAGAACCATTTCGGATAGAGCGCATCGAGGATGTCGGCGACCGAGTCGGCGACATCGCGTTCGCCGCCGATCAGGCCGATGCCATCGCCGTTGCGCACCTGCCCGCTCGAACCGGAAACCGGCGTTTCAATCATCGCGAGCTTCGGTGCGACGCGGGCGGCTAGCGCGGCGATGCGGTCCGGGTCGCAGGTCGAGGCACACAGCACGGTCTTGCGTGTGCCGGGCGCAACCGCCGGTAGGATCGCGTTCGTTACCACGTCCTCGACCTGGTTGGTGTCGAACACCGCGAGCAGGATGACATCGCAGCGCGCGACCTCGTCGAGCGCTGCTGCGGTTCCGCCCGCCCTTGCGAACGCCGCGGTCTTCGCGGCGTCGATGTCATAGCCTTTCGGGTCGAAACCCGCGCCGATCAACCGGTGCGCCAAGGCGCTGCCGAGCAGGCCGATGCCGCCGATGCCGACGGTGCGCGCTGTGGTCATGTGCCGGCGATCTCGTTCAGAATCGCGAGTAATGCCTGCGGATTGGTGATGTGCGGATTGTGGCTTGCGTCGATCTCGTAAGTTTTCCAGCCCTCGCGCTGTGCGCGCTGATAGAACTGGCGGAAGTTGTCGCCGATGCCGGCCTTCTTCGCATAGATGTAGAAACGCGGCATCGTGAGCTCGGCGGACAACTTGAGCTTGGTGGCGAAGGCTTGCAACGGCTGCGGCTTGCGCCGTGGCCCCGCCCAGGCCTGGTCCTCCGGTGCGGTATCCGAGGGCATCGGGTTCGCCGGAATGCCGAAGCCGCTTTCGCTCGCTGCCGCGCCGGCGCGCATCCGTGCGGCGATGTCCGGCGGCACGAGATCGAAAATGGCCTGTCCGTTCGTCGGCGCGAAGGCGTCGAGATAGACGAGCTTGGCGATGCGCGCGCGCGCGCGATCCGCAACCCCGGTCGCCACCATGCCGCCGTAGGAGTGGCCGATCAGGATCACGCCGGTGAGATCCTCGGCGTCGAGCACCGCGACGATGTCCTGGATGTGCGTGTCGAGGCTGACATCCGCATGGCCGAGATGGGCGCGCTCGCCGAGCCCGGTATACGTCGGCGTCCACAGCTCGTGTCCGGCCGCGCGCACCAGCGGGCGCATCTTCTTCCACGCCCAGCCCGCCGACCAGGCGCCGTGCGCCACCACGAATGTTGCCATTGTGCCCCCAATTCCTTCCACGTCTCAGCCAGATATACCGTCCGTCGGCAATCGGCAAAACCGGCGGAGAGACCGGGTGCGCGGGTTAACGCTGGTCGAAGAATCGCCCGCAGCGACGAACCGCGCGCTGGTATTTCATCGTAGCCGGGTGCATATGTGCGGGATGCTGAAGGATTTCGACCCGACCGACTATTCTATCGTGGTCAAGAGCCGCGCGCCGCTGCCGAAGCCGTGGCGCTGGGAGATTTATTGCGCCGGCAAACGTCAGCCGATCCAGCGCTCGGATGTCTTCTTCGAATCGCGCGAGAAGGCGAGCGCAACGGGCAAGGAAGCGCTGGCGCGGCTCCTGGAGAAGCTGACGTCCTGAACCGCTATGCGGTTCCCTCCGGCGCCTGATGCACCTCGACGACGTTGCCGTCCGGATCGTAGAAGAAGATCTGGTGCCAGCCGCTCATCGCCCAGCCGCCGTAGTCGGAATACTGGATGCCCTTCTCGTCGAGCCGCTTCTTGAACGCCGCGATATCGTCGGTGCGGAACGCGATATGGCCGCGATCGACCGGATTGACCACCTGTCCGGTGCGGAAGCCGGTGCCCATGTCCTTCTCGGCGATATGAAACTGCGTGCTGCCGTCGGTGACGAATGCGACCTCGCCCGCATAGCCTTGCGTCTTGATACGGCTCTTCGCGAGCGTCGGCTCGGCTTCCATGTCGAGTACGCCGCGATAGAACTCGTCCATCGCCTCGACGTTCTTGGTGGTGAGGTTGAGGTGATGCAGTTTGAGTTTCATGGGGTGTTCCCTTTCTTCTCCTCATCCTGAGAGCCTGGCCGAAAAAGAGTGAGGTGATTCCAGCCCTTTGTGATTCCGTCGGATTTGCGAAGGTTCGATGGAGGACACAATGTCGTGGACTGAAATCACCCGGGCGCAATATCGGC
>JBAVXH010000230.1:0-52244 GCA_049698215.1 Xanthobacteraceae bacterium
GGCAGGAAGCGCATGGACGACAAGACCACGGCGCCACCGCCGCCGCCGCCGCCGCCGCAGCAGCAGCAGCAGCCGGCTGCGTCTGCCCCGCCGGCGGTTCCATCGCCGCCCTCGGTCGACATCGAGCGCTTTTCACGGAACATCGCGCGCATGGTCGAGGAAGGCGGCAAGGCGCTCGCCGCCTACCTGCGGCCCCGCGAGGACGGCACGATCAAAATCGAGCCGGCCGACGAGGTGGCCGACATGGTGAAGACCTTCGGCCATGTCGCCGAGTACTGGTTGTCCGATCCGCAGCGCGCGACCGAGATCCAGACGACGCTCGGCAGGGCCTACCTCGAATTGTGGGCGGCGGCGGCGAAGCGGCTGAGCGGCGAGCACGTTCCGCCGGTCATCGCGCCCGATCCGCGGGACAAGCGCTTTGCCGACCCCGAATGGTCCTCGAACCAGTTCTACGACTTCATCAAGCAGGTCTATCTGCTGACCGCGCAATGGGCCGAGCGCCTGGTGACGAACGCGCAGGACCTCGACCCGCATACCCGCCAGAAGGCCGAGTTTTATACCAGGCAACTGGCGAACGCGGTCGCGCCCTCCAATTTCCTGCTGACCAATCCCGAGCTGATGCGCGACACGCTGAGCGAGAACGCCGAGAATCTGGTGCGCGGCATGAAGATGCTGGCGGAGGATATCGAGGCGGGCCAGGGCTACCTCAAGCTGCGTCAGTCCGATGCGTCGAAATTCGCCGTCGGCAAGAACCTCGCCACCACGCCCGGCAAGGTGATCCATCAGAACGACCTGATGCAACTCATCCAGTATTCGCCGGCGACCGAGACGGTGCTGAAGCGGCCGCTGCTGATCATCCCGCCGTGGATCAACAAGTTCTACATCCTCGATCTCAACCCGGAGAAATCGTTCATCAAGTGGTGCGTCGATCAGGGCCTCACGGTGTTCGTGATCTCGTGGGTCAATCCCGACGCGCGGCAGGCCACCAAGGGCTTCGAGGAATACATGCGGGAGGGGCCGGTCGAAGCCCTCGACGTGATCAAGGACGTGACCGGCGAAGAGTCCGCGCATGCGATCGGCTATTGCGTCGGCGGCACGCTGATGGCGGTGACGCTCGCCTGGATGGCGGCAAAGGGCGATGTCCGCATCGCCAGCGCGACATTTTTCGCCGCGCAGGTCGACTTCACCTATGCGGGCGACCTGATGGTGTTCGTCGACGAAGAGCAGCTCAAGACCATCGAGCGCAACATGGCCGAGCGCGGCTATCTCGAAGGCAAGAAGATGGCGACCGCCTTCAACATGCTGCGCTCGAACGACCTGATCTGGCCGTATGTGATCAGCAACTATCTCAAGGGCAAGCAGCCCTACCCGTTCGACCTGCTCTACTGGAATTCGGATTCGACGCGTATGCCGGCGGCGAACCATTCGTTCTATCTGCGCAACTGCTATCTCGAGAACAAGCTTTCGAAAGGCCAGATGACGGTCGATAACGTCAAGCTCGACCTCGGCAAGATCACCATCCCGATCTACAACCTCGCGACGCGCGAAGATCACATCGCGCCGGCGAAGTCGGCGTTCCTCGGCTCGAAGTTCTTCGGCGGGCCGGTGAAGTATGTGCTGGCCGGCTCCGGTCACATCGCCGGCGTGGTCAATCCGCCGGGCAAAAAGCAGAAGTATCAATACTGGACCGGCGACGATCCGATCGGCAGCCTCGACAAATGGATCGAGAAGGCGACCGAGCATCCGGGCTCGTGGTGGCCGGACTGGATCGACTGGATCAAAAAGCAGGACAGCGCCACCGTTCCGGCGCGCCAGCCCGGCAGCGCGAAACACAAGCCGATCGAGGATGCTCCGGGGAGCTATGTTACGATAAAAGACTGACGTCTCTCAGCAGGGGTCGGAGCATGAAGCTCGTCGCGAACGTACTGGCGTTCCTTTTCCTCTCTTGTGCGCTGGCGTTCGCCGACGATGTTCCGCAGTTCCAGGTCGACGCGTTCTGGCCAAAGCCGCTCCCGAACAATTGGATCCTCGGCCAGGTCGCCGGCATCGCGACTGACAAGTACGATCGCATCTGGGTCGTGCAGCGTCCCTTCACCCTCACGCCGCGCGAGCGCGCCGCCGAGCAGAACCCGCCCGAAGCAAAATGCTGCAAGGCCCCGCCACCGGTGCTGCTGTTCGACGCATCCGGCAACCTATTGCGTTCGTGGGGCGGACCCGGCGCGGGCTATCAGTGGCCCGAGAACGAGCACGGCATCTTCATAGATGACAACGACTTCGTCTGGCTCGCCGGGAACGGCAAGAAGGACGGCCAGCTGCTCAAGTTCACGATGGACGGCAAGTTCGTGCTGCAGATCGGCAAGCAGGCGGACGGCAACGACAGCAACGCCACCGACCGGCTCGGCTCGCCCGCGGACGTCGCGGTCGATGTCGCCGCGAAGGAGGTGTTCGCCGCGGACGGCTATGCCAATCGCCGTGTCGTCGTGTTCGATGCAGAGACCGGCGCCTACAAGCGCCATTGGGGCGCGTACGGCGAAAAGCCCAGCGACGAAAAGCAGCCGAAATACGATCCGGCGAGGCCCCCGTCGCGGCAGTTTGGCAACCCGGTGCATTGCATTCGCATCGGCAGGGACGGACTGGTCTATGTCTGCGACCGCGCCAACAACCGCATGCAGGTGTTCCGCAAGGACGGCACGTTCGTGTCGGAGCACATCTACGAGAGGGCAACGCTCGGCAACGGCACCGTCTACGACCTGGTGTTCTCGCCCGACGCCGCGCAGAAGCACATCTACATGATCGACGGCATGAACGGCGAAGTCCGTGTTGTCGATCGCGCGACCAAAGAGATCATCACGCGCTTCGGGCGGCCCGGCCGCCAGGCCGGACAGTTCACGGCGCTGCACAACATCGCGGTCGACCGGCAGGGCAACGTCTACACGGCCGAGGTCCAGACCGGTCAGCGCATCCAGAAGTTCAGGCGGATCGATGCGCAGAATTGATGCGCCATTGATTTTTCATCGAAATAAGCTAATATGACCATGGTCATGACCATGGTCATATGCGATGTCAGAGCAACTCAAGACGAAAACGATCAAGGCCTCCGAGTTCAAGGCCAAATGCCTTGCGCTCATGGATGAAGTCGCGCGCACTGGCGAACGCGTGGTGATTACCAAGAACGGCACACCCATTGCTGATCTCGTCCCACACCGCGCGACAAAGCCAAGTCCGTTCGGCATTCTCAAGGGCAAGGTCGAAATCATAGGCGACATTATCTCGCCAATCGATGTCGAGTGGGACGCGATGAAGTGATCTTGCTCGATACGCACGCCGCCCTCTGGTTCACCACTGACGATCCCCATCTCGGACCTGTGAGCCGCTCGCTTTTGGTAGAAGCATCGGCCGATGGTCGTTTGGCGATCAGCGCGATCAGCTTTTGGGAAATATCCCTTCTAATCACCAAGGGGCGATTGAGAACGAGCGAAACGCCCACCGAGATTCGTGGCGCAATGTTCGAGGCCGGCATCGCCGAGCTGCCGCTGACCGGCGACATCTGCTTGTTGGCGGTGGCCCTGCCGGGGCTGCATTCCGACCCAGCAGACCGCTTCATCACCGCGACTGCAGTCACTTATGATGCGACCTTAATGACAGTTGATGCAGCTTTACTTCGTTGGCCGCACGCGATCCAGCGCCACAACGCGTCGCGCTAGGGATCAGCTCGCCAGCTTGAACGGCTCGCTCATGCCGGTGCGGATCGGCTCGGTGGTTTCGCTCACCACCTTCTGGGTGAGCGCGGAGAGTTCCTTCATCTGTGCGGCGGCCGTGTCGAACTGGCGGCGCTGATGCGCGACCGCCGACCCGAGGACATCGCCGATCGTCTTCGCCTCGCACATCTCGCGCGCCATATCGAAGGCAAGGTTCGCATTGGTGCGCGCGATCTCCATGATCTTGGCGCGGTATTCGGCCTGGCCGCGATTGGCGCAGGAGAACGCCTCCTCGAAGGCTTCGGTCGAATGTTCCATGATGCTCGCGGCCGTCTCGTGCGCATCCTTGGCGCGCGCGAACGATTTCTCGAACAGATCGACCAGCGAAGACGGAAGCTCGGGCCGCAATGTGGTGACCGCCTCGGTTGCCTCCTCGGCGGCGTTTGCGGCTGCACGGGTCGCGCGTGAAACTTTTGCCTGCATGGTTTCGCTCATCTCAACCTCATCCTGTCCGGTTATTGAAAACTCGAATCAAGGCGGAACGCTTGCGCGCCCGTCATTCCCCTCCGCTTCCGGTTTCGGTCTAGTCAGGCCGCTTCCGCGATGGATCTGGTGTGCGGCTCTTCGACCCACGCATCGCGCGCGAACCAGCGATGGCTGGCGTTACAATGCGGGCAATACGCATCCGCGAAGAAAACCGGCGAGCAACTGAACTTGAGGCGGTCCGCCTCGATGCCGGTCGGAATCGTGTTCCCTGTAGCGGGGCATTGAATCACCACGCTTCCCATCAAGAGCCTCCTCTTGGAAGTTTTCTTCTCGAGGTCTGACTGCCGTGAGGCGTGATGCACGCGGGATGTGAATCAGGTTTGTCCGTTGTGTGACGTTTTTCGGGCGATTTCATCCGCAGATGAAATCGCCCGAAACCAAACGAACCCACATTTTACGCGCGACGAATCTGATCGATCCGTTAACGGACCGATGCGTCGTGGATGCGCCGCTACTCCAACCCGAGCATCAGACGCATGTTCTGCACCGCGGCTCCCGACGCGCCCTTGCCGAGATTATCGAGCCGCGCAACCAGCACCGCCTGCCCGTACTTGTCGCTGCCGAACACATAGAGCTCGAGCATGTTGGTTTCGTTGAGCGCTTCGGGTTCCAACTTGCCGCTCTTCGTTGCCGCGTTCTCAAGCGGCATCACCGTCACGTAGGTGCTTCGCGCGTAGCGCTTGGCGAGCGCCGCGTAGAGATCGGCCGCGGTCGGCTTGCCGGGCAGCGTGTCGAGATGCAGCGGCACCGAGACCAGCATGCCCTGCCGATAGTCGCCGACGGACGGCACGAAGATCGGCCGTCGCGTGAGCTTCGAGTAAAGCTGCGTCTCCGGCAGATGCTTGTGCTCAAAGCCGAGACCGTAGAGCTCGAACGACGGCGCGGTGCCGCCTTCGAACTCGGCGATCATCGACTTGCCGCCGCCCGAGTAACCGCTCACCGCGTTGATCGTGACTGGATAGTCGGTTGGCACAAGACCGGCATCGACCAGCGGCCGAATCAGCGCCACCGCACCGGTCGGATAGCAGCCGGGATTGGACACTTTCTGCGCCGCACGAATCTGGTCGGCCTGGTCGGCCGTCAGCTCAGGAAATCCATAGACCCAGCCGGGCGCGACCCGATGCGCAGTCGATGCGTCGAGCACCTTCGGTTTCGCATTACCCATGCCGTCGATCAGGGCGACGGTTTCCTTCGCGACGGCGTCCGGCAGGCAGAGGATGACAAGATCCACCTCCTCCATCAGCGCGCGCTTGGCGGCGGTATCCTTGCGCTTTTCCGGCGCGATGCTGCTGATCGCGACGTCGTTTTGCCCTTCCAGGCGCTGGAGGATCTGCAGTCCGGTCGTGCCCGACTCGCCATCGACGAAGACGGTGGGCTTGGTGGCGGAGACCTTGGCGCCGCCTTTCGGCGGATTGGTATCAACGAGCGTCATGGCGCGTTTCCTTGATCCAATCGGAATATAGGGAAGCTCGGTCTATTTCGCCGCAACTGCGAGTGCGTGAGGCGCGATGTTTTGAGGTTGGAGCGCAGGCCGTGCCGGATAGTCGAGATGCGGCCGCATTGCGACCATCCGCGTGGCGATTGCCTGCGACGACGGATCGTCCTGTGCGGCGAGCGCGGTTGCGATCGCCACGTGGTCCTCGTCCGCCTTGTGCTGGTTGAGTTTGAAATTGCCCTCGATGGTCTCGACGGTCATTTCCACCGCGATGATGCCCTTGAGCAGCATCTCGCGCCGCTTGTCCGCCACCTTGTCGAGCAGCCACGGCTCTTTGCCTTCGATCCAGCCCTCGAACTTCGCACTCAGCGCCTCGGTGTGCGCCTGCGTGTGCTCGCCGGGGATCACCCGCACGGGCCCGGAGAGATGCACGCTCTCATAGAGCCACGTCGGCACCTGCTCCTTGCTCGCGTACCAGTCGGGCGAGACGTACGCGTCGTGACCTTGCACCGCCACGAGCCAGGTGCCCCCTTTCTCGGCGATCGCGCCGAGCGGATTGTTGCGGGCCACATGGAATTCGAGTTTCGGCACCTTGCCGTCCTGCTCGATCAGGCGGAACGGCAGATGCGAGGCGACCGGGCGGCCCGCGTCGCACGCAATCACCACGCCGAAACCGCGCGCCGCCGCAAACGCAAGGCTTGCTGCGGGATGCACATTGAAGGCTGGATGAACGTACATGGCTCGTCTCCGGTTGGAGCCACCGGAGATTAGCATCAGCGCGGGTTTTCAAGGGGTATGCCGCGGAGCCATCTCCGGCGGCATGGGGTTGATCAGATGCGATCGAACGCCCGTACCGCCCAGAAGGGGCGGCGGCGGCGGTTGGATATGGTCACGATCTGATGCATTGGCGCGCCGCTATATAGGCTGACGCGCCGTCACGTCAAGTTCCGTTCTGTATCCTATGTGTCGCCGGACTTTTCCGCGGGCGCGCGCACGCGGATGAGAGTCCCGTGGTCGGCCTCCGACGCATGCCGGCGCAGATACTCGGCCATCGCTGCTGCGGCGGCCAGATTTTGCGCGCGGTAGCGGTCCTCCAAATCGGAAAAGACGGTCTGAATGGCTTCGCTGTCGATGATGCCGTGCATCGACATCACCTTCATAAGCAGGATCACCGTGTCAGCGAGCGCAAGCTCGCCACCGGTCAGGACGGATACTTCGCCGGAATCATCAGCCACCCCGTCCATCCCCACAAATCCCCACGTCTTGTTGTGCTCTACCCTCCCGGTCATCTCACTGCCTATACGTAACTATCCGTAGGCGGATGGTTGCAAGTTCAAGCTCCCCTTATCGGAGGTTTGCAAAACAAAAGGCCACCGCGAAGGTGGCCTTTCGCATCATTGCCTGCTGCGACTACTGCAGCACCGGCTGCCAATAGGCAGGGTGGAATTCGTAGCCGTCGCCGCGCTTGGAGATGAAGCCGGTCGACGGGAACGGCAGATGGTAGGCGGCGATCTGCATCTTGTCGGCGGCCGCCATGTCGAGCAGCTTCTTGCGCGCCGCGACCGCCATCGCGGCATCCATGTCGGCCCACAGGCTCCAGTCCGGATTGCGGATGAGGATCTGGTGATTGACCGTGTCCGAGGTGACGAGCAGCTTGCCGTTGCCTGACGCGACAACAAATGCCGCGTGTCCTGGGCTGTGGCCGCGCGCATCGACCGAGCTGATGCCCGGTACCAGCTCCTTGCCGTACTCGTACTGCTTCACGTCCTTGGCGATCGGATCGAACACGCGCTTCACGTTGGCGAAACCCGACTTGAACGCGTCAATGACCTTCGCCTGGTTGCTGGCTTCGTTCCAGAACTGCCACTCCGGCGCCGGCACCATAATCTCGGCATTGGGGAAGTTGGCAGCGCCCGCCTTGGCGCGGATGCCGGAGATATGGTCGCCATGGAAATGGCTGACCAGAACCGTGTCGATGTTCTTCGGATCGATGCCGGCCGCCTGCATGTTGGCCGCAAGGTTGCCGACCGTCGGCGCGCCATTGTCGCCGAAACCTCCGTCGATCAGCACGAGGTTCTTGCCGGTGTTTACAACGACGATGTTGAACTGATTGATCACATGATCGGTCGGCAGAAACGCATCGCCGAGCGCCTTCTGCACATCGGGCAGCGTCTTGTTCGTCGCCATGTTCGCCGGCGTCGCGTTGCGCACCACGCCTTCGTTGAGCGCGGTCACCTCGAAGTCGCCGACCTTGTAGCGGTAGAAGCTCGCCCCCTGCTTGCCGGCCATGGGCTGCGCGGCGCGCGCCGGAGCGTTGATCGAACCGGCGGCGGTAATGGCCGCAGCGCCTGCGAGCAGGCTGCGGCGCGAAAGCGCTGTCATGGATTTCCTCCCTGGTTGCCGCCCCGTTGCGGCGGGCAGGTGATATTCCAACGGGCAGAACCCCGCGTGACAGGGAGATAGTCCAGACAATCACGTTCGCTTGATCGCGTAATCCGAAAGGCCGCCCAGTGGGGCGGCCTTTCGATACTTGGTCTTGGCGCGCAGTCAATCAAATCGATGGATTCCACGGCACCATGATTTCACGATAACCGTCGCCACCCTTCTCGACATAGGCGAGCGACGGGAACGGATAGTGGAAGCCCTGCACCCGCATCTTCTCGGCGACCAGCATGTCGTAGACCTTGCGGCGCGTGGCTTCAGCCATAGCCGCATCCTGGTCGTAGAACACATGCCAGCCCGGATTGCGCACGTTCACCCATGGCACGTGCGTGACGTCGGCCTGCACATAGACCTTGTCGTTGCCCGACGCGATGATGTGCGAAGTGTGGCCGGGCGTGTGGCCGGGCGTTGCGACCGCCGTGATGCCGGGCGCGATCTCCTTGCCCGGCTCGTACGGCGTGACCTTGCGGCCGATCGGATCGAACACATCGCGCACGCCCTTGAACACGGCCTTCATGCGGTCACCTTGGGCGCGGCTCATTTCGCCGTCGTCCATGAAGAACTTCCAGTCGCCCGCCGGCACCAGGATCTCGGCGTTCGGGTAGGCAAGCTTCTTGTCTGGCGTGATCAGCCCGTTGATGTGATCGCCGTGGAAATGGGAGATGATCACCGTGTCGACCGCATTGCGGTCGATGCCGGCGGCCTTCAGGTTGGTCTGGAACTGGCCGGTGACGCCCTTGCTCCGCTCATAGGCCGCCTCGCCGGTGCCGGTGTCGATCACGATGAGCTTGCCGGACGTGTTGACGACGATCGGATTGTACGGCGTCGTCATCAGGTCCTTGGGGAAATAGGCGGCTTCGAGCGCCTTGTTGAGATCGTCGCGCGTCTTGTTGAGCAGATGGTTGTCGGCGAACTTAAAGGTGTTGGAGCCGTCAGTGACGACAGTCACCTCGATGTCGCCGACCTTGTAGCGATAGAAGCCGGCGTTCTGTTTGCCGACCGCGGGCGCAGCCGCATGCGAGGGTGACGCCGCGGCAGCAGCGGCAGCAGCAGCAGCAGCAAAAAGCGCCGAGCGGCGCGTCACATCGGTCATGGTTTCCTCCCTGTTTCTTGGTCCTGAGAGCTAGATCGACGGGTTCCAGGCGACCGGCACCAGCCGATAGCCCGTGCCGTCCTTCTCGACATGGCCAAGCGACGGGAACGAGAAGTGGTAGCCGGCAACCAGCGCCTTTTCGGCCACCGCCATGTCGTAGAACTTGTGCCGCGTCGCCTGCGCCTGCGCGGGATCGTTGTCGAACGAGACGTGCCAGTCCGGATGGCGCAGGAACAGGGCCGGGATGTTGGTGACGTCCGACTGCACCAGCAGCTTGCCCGCGCCGGACGAGACGACGAACGAGGTGTGGCCGGGCGTATGCCCAGGCGTCGCGACCGACGTGATGCCCGGCGCGACTTCCGAGCCCGGCTGATATTTCGTCGCCTTGTCAAGGCCGTCCAGCATCTTCTTCACGTTCGGGAATTGCGCCTTGTTGAAGCTGTTCGCCTTCGCGGCGTTGGCCTCATCGCTCCAGAACGCAAATTCAGGCGCCGGCACCTTGATCTCGGCATTCGGATAGACCGGCTTGCCGTCCGCGGTCTTCAGGCCCCCGAGATGGTCGCCGTGGAAATGCGAGATGACCACGATATCGACCGCGGCCGGATCGATGCCGGCGGCGCGCATGTTGGCGTTCATCTGCCCGACCGCGCCCTTGCTCTGCTCGAAGGCGCCGAGCCCGTTGCCGGTGTCGATCACCACCAGCTTGGAGCCGGTGTTGATCACCATCGGATTGAACGGGATCGTCACCTGCCCCTTCGGCAGAAAGGCCGCTTCGGCTGCCGCCAGCGCGTCTTCCTTCTTCTGGTTGACCACGAACGTGTCCGGCATCGGGAAGGTGCGCGCGCCGTCGGCGAGCTGCGTCACCTCGAAGTCGCCGACCTTGTAGCGATAGAAGCCCGCGGCCTGCTTGCCGACCGGCGGCGCGGCAGCCCAAATCTCGGACGGGGTGAGGCCGAACGAAAGTGCCGCAGTCGTTGCGGCAGTGCTGGTGAGAAAGTCGCGGCGCGACAGCGTGAACATGGACATCCTCCGATTAAGTCGCCCCGACTTGACCGATCGCCCATGCTACCCCCGCGCAATGCAGGGCGGAATGGGGGTGTCCGGCTGTTCTAATGAACATCCGCCGCTCGCCGCAATTCCTTCGGTCACCACGGATTTTCAGCTTGGGAAACTTCAGCCGAAGATCAGCTTGAATCCCTTGGCGATCACATCGCCCATGGTCAGCAATACGGCGCACCACACGAAGGCGGAGACCCAGTTGGCGACCTGGAAGCGCCAGAACGGCATCTCGAAGATGCCGGCGACCAGCGGAACCGAGGCGCGCAGCGGCCCGGAAAAGCGACCGATGAAAATGCCGAGCGCGCCCCATTTCTTGATGAAGGCCTCGCCCTTCGGGATCAGGTCCGGATACTTCGACAGCGGCCAGATATGCTGCACGGTGTACTCGAGTTTCTGGCCGATCCAGTAGGAGAGCCAGTCGCCGAGCGCGGCGCCGACCGAGCCCGCGACCCACACCGGCCAGAAGCTGAGGTCGCCGGCGGCGACGAACGTGCCGACCAGCACCAGGATTCCCCAGGCGGGAACCAGGAGCGAAATGAACGCCAGCGACTCCATGAACGCGAGCGCGAACACGACCGGCGCGGCCCAGGCCTGATAGGTGCGCACGAAGTCCGCGACGGGCTGAACGTATTGTTCGAACATTTACGGGGAAACCTTTGAAGGAGCTACGCTCTAGCCTTTCGCGCAGGGCCGCGCCAGCGACGCGATGTCACGATGCTGCCCAGCCCGTGGCATAGTCGGTGGCAACTGATTCGTTCCCAACCCATGTAAGGCCACAATGGCAAAGACCGCCAAAAAGACGGCTGACCGCGACCTGTTCGACAGCGCCTCGCCCCCCCGCCCCGCCCTCAAACCCGTGCGTGGCAAGGCCGCGCCGGGCGATGCCGGCTACACGGCGCGCGACATCGAGGTGCTGGAGGGGCTCGAGCCGGTGCGTCGCCGCCCCGGCATGTACATCGGCGGCACCGACGAGAAGGCACTGCATCATCTCTTCGCCGAGGTGATCGACAACTCGATGGACGAGGCGCTCGCCGGCCACGCCGACTGGATCGACGTGAGCATGGCGGCTGACGGCTTCGTGACGGTCGTCGACAACGGGCGTGGCATGCCGGTCGATCCGCATCCCAAGTTCCCGAAAAAATCCGCGCTCGAAGTGATCATGTGCACGCTGCACGCGGGCGGCAAATTCGACTCGAAAGTTTACGAGACCTCGGGAGGCCTCCACGGCGTCGGCGTCTCGGTCACGAACGCGCTCTCGGAGCGCGTGGAGGTCGAGGTCGCGCGCGGCGGCAAGCTTTACGCGATGGCGTTCGAGCGCGGCATCCCGCAGGGCAAGCTGAAGGAAATGGGTCGCACGCCGAACCGGCGCGGCACCTCGGTGCGCTTCAAGCCCGACCCGAAAATCTTCGGACCGAAAGCCGCGTTCAAGCCGGCGCGGCTGTTCAAGATGGCGCGCTCGAAGGCCTACCTGTTCGGCGGCGTCGAGATCCGCTGGTCCTGCGACAAGGCGCTGCTCGCGGGCGTCGACGACGTGCCGGAGCAGGAAACCTTCCACTTCGAGCGCGGGCTGACCGACTTCCTCACCGCGGCGCTGCACGGCACCACGCTGATCCATCCCGACATCTTCGCCGGCAAGGTCGGCAAGACCGGCAGCCACGGCGCGGTCGAATGGGCGGTCGCCTGGGTGGCCGACGCCGACGGCTTCATCTCCTCCTACTGCAACACGATCCCGACGCCGGACGGCGGCACCCATGAGGCGGGCTTGCGCGCCGCGCTCACCCGCGGCATCCGCGATCACGCCGAGCGTGCCGGGCAAGGCAAGCGCGCCGCGAACATCACGCAGGACGACGTGATGATCGGCGCCGGCTGCATGCTCTCGGTGTTCATCCGCGAGCCGGAATTCCAGGGCCAGACCAAGGACCGCCTCGCCACGGTGGAAGCGCAGCGCCTGACCGAACAGGCGATCAAGGACAATGTCGACCACTGGCTTTCGGGCAACCCCAATCAGGCCAACAAGCTGCTCGACTGGGTGATCGAGCGCGCCGACGAGCGGCTGCGCCGCCGCGCCGAAAAGGAAACGCAGCGCAAGAGCGCGACGCGCAAGCTGCGCCTGCCCGGCAAGCTCGCCGACTGCACCAACACGGCCGCGCAAGGCTCCGAGCTGTTCATCGTGGAAGGCGACTCGGCCGGCGGCTCCGCCAAGCAGGCGCGAGACCGCGCGAGTCAGGCGATCCTGCCGCTGCGCGGCAAGATCCTCAACGTCGCCTCGGCCGGCAAGGACAAGCTCGCCGGCAACCAGCAGCTTGCCGACCTGGTGCAGGCGCTCGGCGCCGGCACCGGCGTGCACTACCGCGACGAAGACCTGCGCTACGAGAAGATCGTCGTGATGACCGACGCCGACGTCGACGGCGCGCACATCGCGTCCCTGCTGATCACGTTCTTCTACCGGCAGATGCCCAAGCTGATCGAGAACGGGCATCTCTATCTCGCGGTGCCGCCGCTCTATCGCCTCTCCCACGGCGGCAAGACCTTCTATGCGCGCAACGACGCGCACCGCGACGAATTGCTGAAAAAGGAATTCCACGCCAACGCCAAGGTCGAGATTGGCCGCTTCAAAGGCTTGGGCGAGATGATGGCGGCGCAACTCAAGGAAACCACCATGGACCCGAAGAAACGCACGCTTCTCAAAGTCATGCTGCTGACCGACGATCGCGCCGACACCGAGTCATCGGTCGAACGTCTGATGGGGACGAAGGCGGAGACGCGGTTTGCGTTCATTCAGGAGCGCGCGGAGTTTGCCGGGGAGGAGCTGCTGGATGTGTGACATCCTCCGCCGTCATGGCCGGGCTTGTCCCGGCCATCCACGTCTTCCTTTCAGCGGCTAGAATGCCAACCGTTCTTCGGGTTTCAGGTTTTCGTTTCTTCTTCTATAGTCTGGAGGGCTCCGAACCTCCGCACATCCACGTCGAGCACGGCGATAAGGTGGCGAAGTTCTGGCTGGAGCCTGTGAGTATCGTGGAATCTCGCGGGTTTCGTTCGCACGAATTGAATCGGTTGCGGATGATGGTGATCCAGAATCGCCAAACGTTCCTGGAGGCGTGGAATGGCCATTTCAGCCGTTAAGCTGGACGCAACCGCGGTGGACGTGACCGTAACCGAGGATCAAATCCTCGTCGTGCTGGCGGACGGCCGGGAGCTTGCTGCCCCACTCGCCTGGTCGCCGCGACTTGCGGATGCAACAAGCGAGCAGCGCAAGAACTGGCGTTTGATCGGACGCGGCCAAGGCATTCACTGGCCAGACGTCGATGAGGATATTTCGATTGCGAGCCTGTTGAAGGTCGCTTGATCGGAAGCTCTATGCCGAATATCTCAAAGGAGAGTAAGCCCTACTCCGCCGACGACACGCGCGCCGTTTCCGACAATCCGGAATGGACCAAGAAAGACTTCGCAAAGGCGAGGCGCTTTGGGGACGTGTTCCCGGACCTCACGCGCACGATCAGGCGTCGCGGCAAGCAGAAGGCGCCGGCCAAGAAAACGGTTTCGACGCTAGCTTGAGAGCGGAGTTCTGCCGACCGCCAACTGGTCACCCTTTCCGCACTCTCTGAAAAAATCTCTCCAAAAGTGGACAACGATCTCGAAAACGAATGAAAGCGGCAAATAGCGGGCATCTTCCGTCCGCATGTCGATTGCAAGGTACGATGCGCCATAGGTCCCTTGCCCGTAACCACCCACGCCATAACCAGCGACCTGCTCAATGCTCTGGTCATACTGGCGAATAAAGTGCTTGCTGCCGTTTGAGATACCTTGAACTACAGCAAACCACGGCAATCTTGCCGCTGCCCAAGCGGCGAAATCCGATTTCTTGCCGCCAATGCCAAGCTTCCGGCGCAATGCATCGTCGTCCTTCAGGAAGTCAACCCAAATCCAATCGTACATGTGGTGTGCAGTGATTGCACAATTCATTGCGTGGCGCGCCGAAGCTTGATCGTCCATGAAATCATCGAACTCCGCGAGGAGCTTGGCGTAGAAATCCACCGAATTGGTGATGTCGAACATATCGCGCTCCTAACGCCAGCGAGTCACCTACGGCTCTGCAGTGGCCGGTTAGCCCGCCTTCCGCGCTGGTGAGCCCACACTCCGCCGCGTCGGCAGTCGCTTGATCTCCGCTCCGATCTGCTGCGTTGCGACGCGGATGTCGTGCGCGCTCTGCAAATTGAGCCAGAACTGCGCGCTCGTCCCGAACCAATGGCCCAGGCGCAGCGCCGTGTCTCCCGTCACCGCCCGCTTGCCCTGAACGATCTGCGTGATCCGGTTCGCCGGAACCTTGATTTGCCGCGCCAGTTCTGTCGGAGAAACGGCGAGCTCCTCCAGTTCGTCGGCCAGGATTTCGCCGGGATGGATCGCTGGTCTTGCCATCGCCCTAAGACTCTCCGTCATGCCCGGCCATAGTCCGTCGAAGACGGACGTAAACGCCCTGATGGCCGGGCATCCACGTCTTCGTGCCAACAAGCAAGACGTGGATGGCCGGGTCAAGCCCGGCCATGACGAAATGCCCGGCGTCAATCGCTGATGCTGGTTTGATGGAGCAAGCGGGAGATCAGGCGAGCTACCCGCCTCACACCTGAATGCGCATCAGCTCGTCGGCAATGCGCGGCTTCATCACGGCGATCTGGTCCAGGATGTCCTGGCGCACCGCGTCCTTCTCGGCCTCGAACTGCTCGCGCGTGATGCCGCCGCCGTGGCCTTGGCTTCCGGGAACCGCGGTGACCCCGTAGGCTTCGAGCGCGGATTCAACGCGCGCCTTCCATCGAGTCACGTGCTGGATCACCATGTCGGTGACTTGCGGGATTGGGCCGGGATGGCCTGCAAGACCGCACACCTGCTTGGTCCGCATGTCCGCGGCCAGCATCAGCACGTTCCAGTCGTCGTAGGGGACAAGCTCCATGTTGGCGTAGAGGAAAGAGCCGTGCTCGCCGTCCCAGACCGGGCGGTCGACGACGAGGAATGGCACAGCCTGGCAATAGCCGTGGCGTGCCGTCATCTCGCGGTTGAACGCCTCGACGCGCGCCTGAAGCCGCTTGGCGGCGGCGTCGAACAGCTTGCCGTAGTCCTCCGCGGTGCGCGAGATGTTGCGCGGGTCGTCCGGCATGAAGCCGCATTCGCGCAGCATCGCGCCGATCTTTGGATCGTCCCAGATCGCCTTCGGAATCACGCGCATCACGCCGTCGTCGTCCGGCGTCCGGTCTTGGATCACGTCCTTGACCTGCGCGAAGCTTAGTTGCTGTTTGCCGAATGTCGTCCTGCGTCCGAACATCGCCGTACCCGCTGGTTGGAAAAGCTGAGACCGGAGGCGGTAGTCTCTCATGGCGCCGTTAATTTATGCTGATCCGAAAGCGCCGATTCCGCTTCATCCGGGCTACAGAGAAAAAAGCAATCCCCGCCCTCCTCAGAATGACGCCAAAGGCCATTGCGGCAGCCATGGTTCAGGAGTGGAATGCGCGCATTCGATTTGGGAGGCGACGATGCGCGGCTTGGTCTGCCTGATCCTGTCCCTGCTCTTCTCCGTTTGCCTGATCGCGCCGGACGCGACCGCGCAGACGCTCGCCGGAAAAGTCAGCTCGGCCGAAGAAGGCGCGATGGAAGGCGTGCTGGTGAGCGCGAAGCGCTTAGGGTCCACCATCACGGTCACGGTCTGCACCGATGCGCAAGGCCGCTACAGCTTCCCGGCCGGCAAGCTCGACCCCGGCGACTACACGCTGCGCATCCGCGCGGTCGGTTACGACTTGGAGAGCCCCACGAAGGTCACCGTCGGCGGAGAGACCTCGGCCGACCTGAAGCTGCGCAAGACCGAGGATCTTGCTTCGCAGCTGTCCAACGGCGAATGGATCGCGAGCGTCCCGGGCACCGACGCCCAGAAGAACGGTCTGCTCAATTGTTTGGGCTGCCACACGCTCGAGCGCGTGATGAAGTCCGCGCATTCGACCGACGACTTCATGGCCGTGCTGCCGCGCATGCAGGGCTACGTCAACCAGAGCATTCCGGCGGCGCCGCAGGCGCGCCGCGCCGAGCGGCTGATGGAGGAGCGCGGCGACCAGCGCGTGCAGGTCTACCGCGCACTCGCCGACTATCTGTCGCGGATCAACCTGAGCAAGGGCGCCTGGAGCTTTGCGCTGAAAACGCTGCCGCGGCCCACGGGGAAAGGTACACGCGCGATCATCACCGAATACGACCTGCCGCGCGAGGTGATCCAGCCGCACGACGTGATCGTCGATGCCGACGGCATCGCCTGGTATTCGAGCTTCGGCGAGCAGAACCTCGGGCGCCTCGATCCGAAGACCGGCAAGGTCACTGAATTTCCGATCGAACTTGCGAAGCCCGGCTTTCCGACCGGCACGCTCGGCCTGCGCTCGGATCGCGACGGCAATCTCTGGCTCGGCAACATGTATCAGGCCCGAATCGTGAAGTTCGACCGCAAGCGCGAGACATTCACCTATTGGTCGCTCCCGCAGGAGGTCAACATCGACGCCGCACAGGTCAACATGGTGAGCCCGTCGGCCTCGCACGTCGACGGCAGGCTGTGGACGCAGAACAACGGCTTTGCGGGCGTGCACCGGCTCGATCTCGCCTCCGGCAAGATCGAGACCTGGGAGCCGTTCAAGGCGACGCCGAAGGGCGAGCCGCACAACATCTATGACGTGATCCCGGACTCGAAGAACAACGCCTACTTCACGGACTTCCGCCAGCGCCACATCGGGCGCATCGATGCGGCGACCGGCGAGGTGAAGCTCTTTGCGGCGCCGACCGCCGGCTCGGCGCCGCGCCGCGGCATGATGGATGCGCAGGACCGCCTGGACCGCGCCCTATGACGTGACGGTCGACAAGAACGGCGAGGCCTGGACCGGCTCGATGACCACCGACCGCATCGTGCGCTTGAAGCCCGAGACCGGCGAGTTCATCGAATATCTGTTGCCGCGCTCGACCAACGTGCGGCGCGTGTTCGTCAACAATTCGACCACGCCGGTAACGTTCTGGGTCGGAAGCAATCACGGCGCATCGATCATCAAGCTCGAGCCGCTGGACTGAGAATGCCGCAATCCGATCCGATCGATTTCTGGTTCTCCATCGGCAGCATGTACACGTTCCTGACCGTCATGCGCATCGACCGCGTGGAGGACACAACCAACGTGCGCTTCGTGTACCGGCCGTTTTCGGTGCGCGCCATCATGATCGAGATGGACAACCGGCCGGCATCGAAGCCGACGAAACTCGAATACATGTGGCGCGACCTGCACCGGCGCGCCGAGATGTACGGCTTCGCCTACGAAGGCGAGGCGCCCTACCCGCTGAAGAATTTCGATCTCGCCAATCGCGTGGCGATCGTCGGCGCGCAGGAGGGCTGGTGCGCCGACTACGTGCGCGCGACCTACCGGCGCTGGTTCGTCGAGAAGCAGGAATGCGGGCTGGAGCCGAACCTCTCCGAGAGCTTGGGCGAGATCGGCGAGGACGCGGCCCGCGTGATCGCGCTCGCGGAGTCGGAGGGTGTGGCGCGCGCCTACGCGGCCGCGACCGGCGAGGCGCGGTCGCTTGGCATTTTCGGCGCGCCGACTTTCGTGGCGCGCGGCGAGGTGTTCTGGGGCGACGACCGGCTCGAGGACGCGGTGACGTGGGCGCAGCGCGGGACGTTGGGGGCGCCACGGGCGCCGTGATGGGAGGACCTCATCCTGAGGCGCGAGCCATAAGCGCGTTTACGCGCGTCTACGACGCGCTATGGCGAGCTTCGAAGGATGGCCGCGCGCTCGGAGCCTGCCGCCATCCTTCGAGACGGCCGCGGAGCCTGTCATCGGGCCGCGCTTTGCGCGGACCCGTTGGCGGCCTCCTCAGGATGAGGGCCCGCTAGTCCTTGAACTCCAGCTTCGCGGCCTTCACCACGTCGGCCGTGGTCTTGATATCCGCATCGATCATGGCGCGGAATTCCTCCGACGATCCGCCGCCGGGATTGACCGCCATCGCCTTGAGCTTCGCGCTCACCTCCGGATCGGCGATGGCCTTGCGCAGCGTCTCTTCCAGCTTCTTCACGATCGGCGCGGGGGTTGCGGCCTGCACGAACAGCCCGCTCCACAGCCCGGTGTTCACCTCCGGCAGCCCGGCCTCCGCCATGCTCGGCACATCGGGCAATTCGGCCGAGCGCACCGCGCCGGTCACCGCCAGCGCCTTCACCTGGCTGCCCTTCACCAGTGGGACGGTCGGCGGCCCGTCTGCGATGGTCAGCAGGGTCTGCCCGCCGACCACCGAGACCAGGGACTCGCCGCTGCTCTTGTACGGGATCGGTTGCCCGGGCGCGCCGGTCTTGAGCTTGAACAGCTCGGTCGCAATCGTGAAGGCGGGCGAGGAGGTCGCGTAGTTCGACTTGTCGGGATTGGCCTTCATCCAGGCGACCAGCTCCTTCACGTCCTTCGCCGGATGGCTCGCCGGCACCGCGAGGATCAGCGGGAAGTTCGCGATCATGGTCAGCGGCACGAAGCTTTTGGTCGGGTGATAGCCGAGCTTCGGATAGATCGCGGACGCAATCGACATGCCGCCGCTCGCCGCGACCAGCAGCGTGTAGCCGTCGGCCGGCTGGTTCGCCGCATACTCGTTTGCGAGCCGCGCGCCGGCGCCCGGCTTGTTCTCGATGATGACGGTCTGCCCGATCAGCTCCTGCAGCTTGGCGCCGACCAGCCGCGCGAAAATATCGTTGCCGCCGCCGGCCGCAAAGCCGACCACGATGCGGATGGTCTTGTTCGGATATTCGGTCTGCGCGTGGGCCGGTGCGGCGGCCGCCACCGTGAGCGCAAGCGCCAAAAGAAAGCTGCGACGCGTTTTCGCGTTCATGTTCTCCTCCCTAATGCGCAAATCTAGCGCGCGATTTGCCCGGATGCGACCGCCGAGGCCGGTCAGATCCTCATCCATTCGGCCAAGGCGGCGTTCACGGCGTCCGGTTGTTCCAGCGTCGAGAGGTGGCCGCAATGCGGCACCTTGACCAGCCTGGCGCCGGGAATTCCCGCCGCCATCTCCTCGGAAAGAAACGGCGGGGTGAGCGCATCCTGCTCGCCGACCAGCACCAGCGTCGGGCATTTGATCGAGGCGAGCAGTGGCCGCGAGTCGGCGCGGGTGAGGATCGCGCGCTGCTGGCGCACATAAGCTTCCGCCCCAACGTCATGGCACATCGCGACGTGGACCTGCTTCAGCACCGCGTCGTGGTGCCGATCCGGATGCACCAGCAGCGGCCACACCAACTCGATCGCCTCCTCGAAGTGGCCACCCTCGGCGAGCGCGATGTTGGCGCGCCGTTTCTCCTGCGCCTCGGGGGAGTCGTCGCGCGCATTGGTATCGAGCAGCGCCAACCGGTCGACCCGGCTCGCCGCTTGGCGCACGATTTCGAGTGCGATGTAGCCACCCATCGAGAGGCCGCAGAGCGCAAAGCGCGGCGGCGCATCCACAAGAATACGCCGCGCAATCGCCGCGACGGTGTCGTCGCGCGTGTGCGCCGCCACCGTGACGGATCCGAAGGGCCACAGCACCGGGATCTGCGCCGCATAGAGGCGGGCCGAGCAGTCCAGTCCGGGAATGAGCAGGGTGGGCAGGCTTGGCGGCGTCACGGATCCTCGCATCGCGTTTTGGCACCGAAAATTAGGCCTTTCGGCGCATTGTTGCAGTGCAGCATATTGACTTTGGGGTATGAATGACTATGTTCCTCGCCAACCGGTCGGACAAGCAAGATTCGACCGCCCCTCCCCGCGCAACTGATGTCATCGTCCCGTGTCCGGTGCGGTGTAGCTCCGGGGGTAGCCGCTCACTTGAGGTTTCATGTCCTTCGCCAATCTCGGCCTTTCTGAAAAAGTCTTATCATCCGTCGCGGCGACCGGTTACACCACGCCGACCCCGATCCAAGAACAAGCCATTCCCCACGTTCTCGCGCGCCGCGACGTGCTCGGCATCGCGCAGACCGGCACCGGCAAGACCGCAGCCTTCGTGCTGCCGATGATCACGATGCTGGAACAGGGCCGAGCCCGCGCGCGCATGCCGCGCACGCTCATCCTCGAGCCGACGCGCGAACTCGCCGCCCAGGTGCAGGAAGCCTTCATCAAATACGGCGCCAAGCACAAGCTGACGGTCGCGCTCATTATCGGCGGGGTTTCGTTCGACGACCAGGACGCCAAGCTGATGCGCGGTGTCGACGTGCTGATCGCGACGCCCGGGCGTCTGCTCGATCATCACGAGCGGGGCCGCCTGCTGATGACCGGTGTCGAGTTGCTGGTCATCGACGAAGCCGACCGCATGCTCGACATGGGTTTCATTCCCGACATCGAGCGCATCTGCAAGCTCGTGCCGTTCACGCGCCAGACGCTGTTCTTCACCGCGACGATGCCACCGGAAATCCAGCGCATCACCGAGCAGTTCCTGCACAATCCGGTCCGCGTGGAAGTGTCACGCCCCGCGACGACTGTCGCGGCGATTACGCAGCAACTGGTCAAGACTGGCCGCGAGCCGCACGAGAAACGCGACACGCTGCGCCGGCTCATTCGCTCGGCGGAAGGCCTCACCAACGCGATCATCTTCTGCAACCGCAAGCGCGAGGTCGCGACCCTACATCGCTCGCTGGTGAGCCACGGTTTCTCCGCGATCGCGCTGCACGGCGACATGGACCAGTCGGCACGTACCGCGGCGCTCGAGCAATTCCGCCGCGGCGAAGTGAAACTGCTCGTCGCCTCGGATGTGGCCGCGCGCGGGCTCGATATTCCGGCGGTGAGCCACATCTTCAACTTCGACGTCCCGCATCACCCTGACGATTACGTGCATCGCATCGGCCGCACCGGCCGCGCCGGCCGCACCGGTACCGCGATCACCATCGTGGCGCCCGCCGACGGCAAGGCGGTCACGGCGATCGAACAGCTCACCGGCAAGACGATCGACTGGGCCGACGCGCCGCAGGCTGCGCACGAGCCGCGCACGCATGCACAGCGCGCACCGCGGCAAGAGTCGCGGCAGGACCATCGTCCGCGCAAGGACCGTCCGCAGAAGGACCATCAGGATCGCGCGCCCGCCAAGGTCGCACACATCGAGCAGGCGCGCGCGCGCCGCTCGCCCCCGCGCACCGAGGCGCCGCACACCGATGAAGGCAGCGACGCACACCTTCCGGCATTCCTGCTGCGCCCCGTAAAGCTCAAGGCTTGAGCAATTCGGCGAACGTCATTCTCCGTGTTTGATGACCAAGCCTGCGGCAGTGTTCGCGGCGGTCGCGCAGATTATCTCGCACAACTATTGCGACATTCGACTTCTCGAATTTGTTACCGAAATTCACAGCATCGGTCAGCCCCATTTACTCCCCGTTTAGTCCTTCGCTCCTAGGGTGAATGCCGTTGGGGCAAGTTGCAGGCGAGAGTTTGCAGGGGCGGAGCGGCTGACCGAATGAGCGGGAAATCCGACGAGTGCGAGCGCACCTTGGCCTTTGCCGAGATCGCGGTCGGGCAAATGAAGGCGCTGCGGCAGCCCGCATACCCGCGCAACTACGAGGTCTGGTACGCCTACGCGACCGGCTACAATCCATCGCTGAATCAGAGCATCAACGAAACGCTGATGCGCAACGGCGGCACGCTCAGCGCCGCCGACATCGACCAGATTTACGACACTTACCTGTCGCCGGCGCGGCTCACCGACCGGCTCGACAATGTCGGCAGCCAGATCGTCGACGAGATCGACCGTGTGATGGGGGTGATCGATGCCGCGCGCGGCTCGACGAGCCGCTACGGCGAAAGTCTTGCACACGCCAGCCAGGATCTCGGCAGCACCCAGGATCTCGACGGCATGCGCAGCATCGTCGAAAGCCTGGTGCGGGCGACGCGCGGCATGGAAGAGCACAATAGCCGGCTCGAGGAGAGCCTGAAAGCCTCCAAGCATGAGATCAGCCAACTGCAGACCAACCTCGAAGCCGTCCGCAACGAGAGCCTGACCGATCCGCTCACTTCGCTCGCGAACCGCAAGTATTTCGATACCGCACTCGACAAGTTCATTGCGCACAGCGTTGCAACGGGGGAGCCACTCGCGCTGCTGCTCGCCGACATCGATCACTTCAAGGTCTTCAATGACACATACGGCCATCTGACCGGCGACCAGGTGCTGCGTCTTGTCGCGATGGCGCTGAAGCAGACCGTCAAAGGGCAGGATATTGCGGCACGCTACGGCGGCGAGGAGTTCGCGATCATCCTGCCGAACACGACATTGCGCTCTGCGGTCACGGTCGCCGATCACATTCGCCGCGCCGTCATGACCAAGGAACTGATGAAGCGCTCCACCGGCGAGCACCTCGGCCGCATCACGGTTTCGGTCGGTGCCGCGACCCTGCACAAGGACGATTCCGGATCTTCGCTGATCGAGCGCGCCGACAATGCCCTCTATGCGGCGAAGCGTTACGGCCGCAATCGCGTCATGTGCGAGACCGACCCCGAGGCTGCGTCCGTTTCGTCGGTGAAGGTCGCCTGACCGTCTTCTCCGCTTTCTTCGGCCTTTCCTTTCGGGCAGCCGCACGCGTCGCGGCCGCGTGCGCGCGGCGCGCCCATTGCGCTAGCTCTTCGGGATCGTCGTAGAGGCGCTCCGGCATGCGCCAATAGGATGTCAGCTTGTGCTCGCCATCCTTGGTCGCGTAGGTGAACGGGCTGAGCCCTTCCCGCTCGAAGTCAGGAATCGTCTCGGCATCCGCCTTCAGGTGGATCACCTCGCGCGAGATGAGCGCGATCATCAGCCCATCGACGAAAACGCCGGCGCCGCCGAACATGCGGCGCACATCGACCGCGCCGAATTCGACAAACAGTTCGCGGATGGACTCGGCGTCCACGCGACGCCTTGCCTCAGTGCGCCTCAGCCGCCGCGGGATCGGCCGCGGGCGTGAGCTGCACCGATTCGCCACAACCACAGGCGGAGGTCTGGTTCGGATTGTTGAACACGAAGGTCGAGGACAGCTTGTCGATCTTGAAGTCCATCTCGGTGCCCAGCAGGAACAGCACGGCCTTCGGGTCGATCAGAAGCTTCACGCCCTTGTCCTCGACCACCTCGTCGAATTTCGCCGCTTCTGCCGCATATTCCATCGTGTAGGACATGCCGGCGCAGCCGCCGTTCTTCACGCCAACGCGCACCCCGGCGATCGGCTTGTCCGCCTTCGCCATGATCGCCTTGATGCGGTCCGCTGCGGCATCGGTGAGCCGCATGACCTGGGGTCGGGGCCTTGCAGTGGCCATTTCTTGTCTCCTGGCGCGGGTTCAAGGCCCGGCAGCGGAATCTTCTCTCAAGATAACAACGATTTGCTCAATGTGAAGACGGCACCGATTGGATCATCTCCAACCTTGCCTCACCACATGTTCAGCGAGGCACGCGCCTCGTCGGACATCCGGCTCTGCTCCCAGGGTGGATCCCACACGACATTCACCGTCACCGGGCCGACTCCCGCGACGCTCGACACCGCGTTCTCGACCATGATGGGCAGTTCCTGCGCTGAGGGACAATTCGGCGTGGTCAGCGTCATGTCGACCGTCACGGCGCGGTCGTCCGCGATATCGACCTTGTAGATCAGGCCGAGTTCGTAGATGTCGGCCGGGATTTCCGGGTCGAACACCGTCTTCAACGCGCCGACGATGTCGTCGGTGATGCGTCCAAGCTCTTCGGCCGGAATGGCGCTTCCGCCGGAGGTCTCCACGGCATTCGGCGCGGGCGCCTCGGCGGCTTTCGTTTCGTCGCTCATGCGAACATGTCCTGTGCCTTGATCAGGGCCTGGGCCAGCATATCGACCTCGGCCTTGGTGTTGTAAAGCCCGAACGAGGCACGGCAGGTCGCAGTCACGCCATAGCGCGCGAGCAGCGGCATCACGCAATGCGTGCCGGCCCGCACCGCGACACCGGCGCGATCGATGATGGTCGCCACATCGTGCGGATGCGCGCCCTTCAGCTCGAACGAGACGATCGAGCCTTTTTCCTTCGCCGTGCCGATGATGCGCAGCGAGTTGAGTTCGGTCAGGCGCTGATGCGCGTATTTGAGCACATCGTTCTCATGCGCCCGGATGCGCGCCTTGCCGATCGACTGCACGTAGTCGATCGCGGCGCCGAGCCCGATCGCCTGCACGATCGGCGGCGTGCCGGCCTCGAATTTGTGCGGCGGCTCGCCATAGATGACGCGATCCTGGAAAACTTCCTTGATCATCTCGCCGCCGCCGTTGAACGGCCGCATCGCCGCGAGGTGCTCGTGCTTGCCGTAGAGCGCGCCGATGCCGGTCGGGCCGTAGAGCTTGTGGCCCGTGATGGCGTAAAAGTCGCAGCCGATGTCCTGCACATCGACCTCGAGATGCACGGCCGCCTGGCTGCCGTCGACCAGCACCGGAATGCCGCGCGCGTGGGCGATGCGCACCACCTCTCTGATCGGCACGATGGTGCCGAGCGCATTCGACATGTGGGTCATCGCGACCAGCTTGGTGCGCGGGGTGAGCAGCTTCTCGAACTCGTCGAGCAGGAAGTTGCCATCCTCGTCGACCGGCGCCCACTTGATCACGGCGCCGCGGCGCTCGCGCAGGAAATGCCACGGCACGATGTTGGAGTGGTGCTCCATGATCGAGATGACGATCTCGTCGCCAGGCTCAATGCGCTCGCGCGCAAACGTGTACGCGACGAGGTTGATTGCCTCCGTGGCGTTGCGGGTGAAGATGATCTCTTCCGGGCGCTTGGCGTTGAGGAAGGCGCGCACCTTCTCGCGCGCACCCTCGTAGGCCTCGGTCGCGGCATTCGCCAGATAATGCAGGCCGCGATGCACGTTGGCGTATTCCGACGTGTAGGCCTGATTCAGCCGGTCGAGCACGGCCTGCGGTTTCTGCGCCGAGGCCGCGTTGTCGAGATAGACCAGCGGCTTGCCGTAAACCTGCATCGACAGGATCGGGAAATCCTGCCGAATGCGGGCGATATCATAAGAGCCGTTGGTCACCGCGGGATGCATATCAGCGCGCCTTCAGCCAGGCCTGGACGGCTTCCATCAGCGCCTCGCGCAGGCCGGCGTGCTCTATGCCCTCGATCGCATCGCCCACGAAGGCCTGAACCAGCAAGGCCTCAGCCTCCGCACGCGGAATGCCCCGCGCGCGCAGATAGAACAGCAGGTCCTCGTCGAGATCGCCAACGGTCGCGCCGTGGCCGCACTGCACATCGTCGGCGTAGATCTCCAGCTCGGGCTTGTTGTCGGCCTCGGCCTCTTCGGACAGCATCAAGGCGTGCGAGCCCATCTTGGCGTCAGTCTTCTGCGCACCCGGCTCCACGATGATCTTGCCCTGGAAGACGCCGCGGCTCTGGTCACCCAGAACCGACTTGAACACTTCGCGGCTCTGGCAACCGACGGAGGCGTGATCGACCACCATCGTCGTATCGGCGTGCTGCTTGCCCTTGAGCAGAGTCGCGCCGCGAATGCTCGCGATCGTTTCGTCGCCGGCAAATCGCAAGAACAGCTGGTTGCGCGTGACGGCACCGCCGGTGGTGAACAGGAACGTGTTGAAACGTGCATGCGCGCCGACGTCCGCCATCAGCGAAGAGACGTGCAACGCCTTGCCGCCCTCGCGCGTGATCTTGATGTGATCGACATGCGCGTTGTCCGCCACCGCGAGCTCCAACGCCGTATTGACCTGATAGTCGCGGCCCGCCACGCCTTCGTGGCTTTCCACCAGCATCACGCGGGCGCCTTTCTCGACGACGACGAGCGAGCGGGTGAAGAGGGCGGCGGGCTTCTCGCCCGTCGCTGCGAAGACGAGGTGGATCGGCCGCTCGATCGCGGCGCCGGCCGCGACATGGATCACCGCGCCGTCGCCCATGAAAGCGGTGTTCAGCGCAACCGCCGCATCCTGCGTCGGCATGACCTTGCCGAGGCGGGCGCTCACCAGCGCGTCGCCGCTCGCCAGCGCCTCTCCCATCGAGCGGATGGCAAGTCCTGGCTCGAGCGCGGCCACATCCGACAGCTCAGGCGCAAAGGCGCCATCGACGAAGGTGAGACGGCGCGCGTCGATGTCGGACATGATCGCGCCCGCATCCTTCGCACGCCCCTTCGCGGCAGTGTCGGGCGGGGCGGCAAGCGGCTTTGCCTCGCGCATCAGTGCGCGCAGGTCGGTGTACTTCCATTCCTCAACACGCCGGTGCGGAAGTCCCGCTCTGGCGAATTGTTCGAACGCGGCCGCGCGCAGCGGCGCGGCGCCCGGCAGCCTCGCCTTGGCTGCCGCCCATTCGGCCGCGAGCTGCTGCTCGGCTGGGTTCTTGATCAGCGTGACTTCAGCCATCGTTATTCCGCCGCGACCGGCGCTTCCTGGAATTGCGCGTAGCCGCTTGCTTCGAGCTCCAGCGCCAGCTCCTTGCCGCCGGTCTTCACGATGCGGCCTTTCGACAGCACGTGCACGATGTCCGGCACGATGTAGTCGAGCAGGCGCTGGTAGTGCGTGATTACGATCGTCGCGCGCTCGGGCGAGCGCAGCCGGTTGACGCCGTCGGCCACGATCTTGAGCGCGTCGATGTCGAGACCGGAGTCGGTCTCGTCGAGCACCGCAAGGCGCGGCTCCAAGAGCGCCATCTGCAGGATCTCGTTGCGCTTCTTCTCGCCGCCCGAGAATCCGACGTTGACGGCCCGGCGCAGCATATCCTGGCTGATCGAGAGCTTGCCGGCCGTTTCGCGCACGCGCTTCATGAACTCCGGGGTGTTGAGCTCCGCCTCGCCGCGGTGCTTGCGTTGCGCATTGAGCGCGGTGCGCAGGAACGTCATGGTGGCGACGCCGGGAATCTCGATCGGATACTGGAAGGCGAGGAACACGCCCTTCGCGGCGCGCTCGTCGGGGTCCATCTCCAGCACGTTCTCGCCGTTGAAGAGAACGTCGCCTTCGGTGACCTCATAGTCGGCCTTGCCGGCAAGCACATAGGCGAGGGTCGACTTGCCCGAACCATTCGGGCCCATGATGGCGTGCACCTCGCCCGGGTTCACGGTCAGGTCGAGGCCGTTCAGGATCTTCTTGCCGTCGATTTCGACGTGCAGATTTTTGATTTCAAGCAGAGGCATTACGCGTTTTCTTTCTTGATCAACCAACCGAGCCTTCGAGACTCACGGAAATAAGTTTCTGCGCCTCGACGGCGAACTCCATCGGAAGCTGCTGCAGCACGTCCTTGACGAAGCCGTTCACCACCAGGGCGGTCGCCTCCTCGGCCGTCAGCCCGCGCTGGCGGCAGTAGAACAGCATGTCCTCGGAGATCTTCGAGGTGGTCGCCTCGTGCTCGAACACGGTCGAGGAGTTCTTCGCCTCGATGTACGGCACCGTGTGCGCGCCGCACTTGTCGCCGATCAGCAGCGAGTCGCAGTTGGTGAAGTTGCGCGCGCCCTTCGCCTTGCGATGCGAGGAGACGAGCCCGCGATAGGTGTTCTGCGAGTGTCCTGCCGCGATGCCCTTGGAGATGATGCGGCTCGTCGTGTTCTTGCCGAGATGCAGCATCTTGGTGCCGCTATCGACCTGCTGGTGACCGTTCGAGATCGCGATCGAGTAGAACTCGCCGCGCGAGTCATCGCCGCGCAAGATGCAGCTCGGATACTTCCAGGTGATCGCCGAGCCAGTCTCGAGCTGCGTCCAGGAAATCTTCGAGCGGGCCCCACGGCAATCGCCGCGCTTGGTGACGAAATTGTAGACGCCGCCCTTGCCGCTCGCGTCGCCCGGATACCAGTTCTGGATGGTCGAGTACTTGATCTCGGCGTCATCGAGCGCGATCAGCTCGACCACGGCGGCGTGAAGCTGGTTCTCGTCGCGCGTCGGCGCGGTGCAGCCTTCGAGGTAACTGACGTACGAGCCCTTGTCGGCGATGATCAGCGTGCGCTCGAACTGGCCGGTGTTCTTCTCGTTGATGCGGAAATAGGTCGAGAGCTCCATCGGGCAGCGCACGCCGGGCGGCACGTAGACGAACGAGCCGTCGGAGAACACCGCCGAATTGAGCGTGGCGAAGAAGTTGTCCGACACCGGCACGACCGAACCGAGATACTGCTTCACCAGATCCGGGTGCTCGCGCAGCGCCTCGGAGATCGGCATGAAGATCACGCCAGCCTTCTTCAGCTCTTCCTTGAAGGTCGTTGCAACCGAAACTGAGTCGAACACGGCGTCGACCGCAACCCTGCTGCGCGTGATCGTCTCGCCATCCTCGTCAACCTGCGGCTCGTCACGCACGATGCCGAGCAGCGCCTCGCGCTCGCGCAGCGGGATGCCGAGCTTGTCGTAGGTCTTGAGGATCTCCGGATCGATGTCGTCGAGCGACTTCGGCGCCTTGAAGTTGGTCGGCGCGGAATAATAGAACGCGTTCTGATAGTCGATCGGTCCGTAATTGACCTTGGCCCACTGCGGCTCGCGCATGGTCAGCCAGCGCCGGTAGGCGTCGAGCCGCCACTCGAGCATCCAGCCAGGCTCGTCCTTCTTCGCCGAGATGAAGCGGACGGTGTCTTCGTTCAGGCCCTTCGGGGCCTTCTCGGATTCGATGGTCGTTTCGAAGCCGTATTTGTACTGGTCAACGTCGATCCTACGGACCTGATCGACGGTCTCTTGAACGGCCGGCATTGAACTCCTCCACAGCGGTTTCAAGGACCGCGGGGTTTGTCTGTCGGTTATGGTGTTTATTGCGAGGCGGCAGGCCGCCCCGCCTGTTTAGGCGGCGAGGCCTCGTTTCATACCGTTAGATAGGGATTTCACGAGCTTTTGCCAAACAATTAGGAACCGCTCAATGTCGGCCTCGGTGGTCGCCGGACCGGTGCTGACCCGGATCGCGCCACGGGCGAGTTCCCCCGGAACTCCCATTGCGGCGAGCACATGCGACGGCCCGACCTTGCCCGACGAGCAGGCCGAGCCAGAGGAAACCGCAATCCCGTCGAGGTCGAAGCCGATCACCAGCGTTTCGGCCTTCCCTCCCGGCATGGCCACCAGCGTCGTGTTGGAGAGCCGCTCGGCCTCGGCGCCGAAAATCACGGCATCCGGCGTAAGCGCGCGCAGGCCCGTTTCAAGCCGCTCGCGCAACGCCGCCACGTAACGGACCTCGGCGGCGAGATTTGCCTTCGCGGACGCGGCGGCCGCCCCGAAGGCCGCGATTGCGGCGACGTTCTCAGTGCCGGCGCGCAGGCCGCGCTCCTGACCACCGCCCTTAATCAGCGGATCGGGGAAATGCAGGGCCTCACCGCGCTTGACCAGCGCTCCAGCGCCCTTCGCGCCGCCGAGCTTGTGGGCGCTCAGTGTCAGGAGATCCGCGCCGAGCGTGTCGATGTCGAGCGGCATGCGGCCAGCGGCCTGCACGGCATCGACATGCAGCAGCCCGCCGTGCCGATGCACGATGCCCGCTGCGTCGACAACCGGCTGAATAACGCCCGTCTCGTTGTTCGCCGCCATGATCGAAACCAGCGCACGGCTCCCGCTGCCGAGCATCCGCTCGAGCGCGGCAATATCCACGACGCCGCTCGCATGGACAGGAATTTCTTCGACCGCATGCGCCGCGAAACGGCCACCGGCACGCACCGAGGGATGCTCGATCGCCGAGCTCAGCAGACGATCGAACGGGCGCTTCTCTGACCCCGTCTCAATGAGGGGCGTCAGCGCGAGCGCGTTCGCCTCGGTGCCGCCGGAGGTGAAAACCACATTGCGCGGATCGGCATCGACCAGCGCCGCGACCTGCTCGCGCGCCTGTTCCACCACGGCCCGCGCCGCACGGCCTTCGTCATGGACCGAGGAGGAATTGCCGGCCATCTCGAGCGCGGCCGCGAGCGCGGCCCGCGCCTCTGCGCGGAGCGGTGCACTCGCATTCCAGTCGAGATAAACGCGATGGGTCATTGATTCTCGATCCGCCAAGTCCACATTCCAGGCACGATATCCAAAGGTCTTGCTTTCAGCCTCTGAATTCGTGCAAAAGAGGGCCGCCACGCCCGCCTGCGGGTTTCACATGGCGAGGCTGTCCCATAAATTAGAACAGTTCTAAATAGTTACGCGCACCCGTCCGTCGCGTCAAGCTGTTCGCCGAGGAGCCCTTAACCCCTTCGGGGTTGCGGCTTACCGCTGTCGAGGTCTGAATGCCCGAAGTCATCTTCACCGGTCCGGCCGGCCGGATCGAAGGCCGATATCATCCGGCGCGCGTCAAACACGCACCGATCGCCATCGTGCTGCACCCGCACCCGCAGTTCGGCGGCTCGATGAATCACCAGATCGTCTATCAGCTCTACTATGCCTTTGTGCACCGTGGCTTTTCCGTGCTCCGGTTCAATTTCCGCGGAGTCGGACGCAGCCAGGGTTCATTCGACCATGGCGTGGGCGAACTATCGGATGCGGCCTCCGCGCTCGACTGGGCGCAGACGATCAATCCGGAAGCGCGCTCCTGCTGGGTCGCCGGTTTCTCGTTCGGCGCCTGGATCGGCATGCAGCTCCTGATGCGCCGGCCCGAGATCGAAGGCTTCATCTCGGTCGCGCCGCCCGCGAACCTCTACGACTTCTCGTTCCTCGCCCCCTGCCCGTCATCAGGGCTCATTATCCATGGCGACAAGGATGCGGTGGTGCCGGCGAAGGACGTCCAGGGACTGGTCGAGAAGCTCAAGACCCAGAAGGGGATCATCATCGACCAGAAGGTGGTCGCCGGCGCGAACCACTTCTTCGACAATAAGATCGAAACGCTGATGCAGTCGGTGCAGGCCTATCTCGACAAGCGGCTGAAGCCCGCCGAGAACACGGCGGCCTAACCCACCGGCGGCAATGCGAAAGATCGTCATCGCATTGCTCGTTCTGATCGTCGCAAGCGCTGGCGGCTACGCCGCGTTCCGCTATTCGACCAACGTCCCGGGACAATCACACCAGGGTGCGCTCCGCTCACGGATGAAGAGCGCACCATCGCCGCGACGCTGAGGCGCCACATTGAGATGGTTGCGGCGCGCGAACACAATATCGCACACTACGACGAGCTGGAAAAAGTTGCCGCCTATCTCGAAGGCGTCCTGTCGTCGCTTGGCTACACGGTCGGCCGCCAGGAATACGTCGTCGAAGGCACGAAGGTCCGGAACATCGACGTCGTGATCGAGGGGCATCTGCGGCCGACCCCGAGGTAATCGTCGTTGGCGCGCACTACGACAGCGCGCCCTACACGCCCGGGGCCAACGACAACGCCAGTGGCACCGCCTCGGTCCTGGAACTCGCCCGTCTCCTCGCTGACCTAAAAGGCAAGACAAACAAGCGCATTCGGCTTGTTCTCTTCGTCAACGAAGAGCCGCCGTACTTCTGGACCGAGCACATGGGCAGCGTGCACTACGCGAGGATGCTGGCGGAACGCAAAGAGCGCGTCGCGGCGATGTTCTCGCTCGAAACGCTTGGCTACTATTCCGACGAGGCCGGCAGCCAACAATCCCCAGCGCCGTTCGGTCTCATGTTTCCCAACCGCGGCAATTTCGTCTCGTTCGTGGGACTGACCAACTCGCGGCCGCTGGTGTAGCGGAGCATCGCGTCGTTCCGGTTACATACCTCGTTTCCGACTGTCGGCGGCGTCGCGCCCTGGATCATTCCCGGTATCGGGTGGTCGGATCACTCGTCATTCTCGCAGTACGGCTTCCAGTCCGTGATGATCACCGACACGGCGACGTTCCGCTACCCGCACTACCATGAGCCGACCGACATGCCGGACAAGGTCGATACCGAGAAGCTTGCCCGTGTCGTGAAGGGCATGGAGCGTGTGGTGCGCGACCTCGCACGTTAGGGCCTCGCCAGCACCCCGCCCTGCATCGGTTTGGGCGCGCCGGTCGTCGTCGGAAACGTCAGCGGCAAGCCCTTGAGCGAGCGCACCGCAAGAAACGCGAAGGCCTGCGCCTCGAGCGCATCGATCGACCAACCGGCCTGATCCGCGGTCTCGACGCGCGCAGGAGCAAGCCGTTCTTTCAGCATGCGCACCAACGTCGGATTGCGTGCCCCGCCGCCTGCCACCATCCAGCTTTGCGGCGCACGCGGCAGCACATCGACGATGCGCGCGACCGTCGCAGCGGTGAGCATCGTCAGCGTCGCGGCACCATCTTCGGTCGATTTTTCTGCGAGCCCGGCGTGCATGGCGACCCACTCGCGGAAATCGTTGCGATCGAGCGATTTGGGGCATCGCTGCTGAAAAAAAGGATGCTTCAGCACCTCGTCGATCGCCGTTGTATCGACCTCGCCCTTCGCGGCGGCGGCCCCGTCCACATCACGTGGAGCGCCGTTACGCAAGCGCATGAAGTCATCAAGCAATGCGTTGGCTGGCCCCGTATCGCAGGCAAACGGGTCGTTCTCACCATCAATAAATGTGATGTTGGCGACGCCGCCGAGATTAAGCACCACGACCGGGTGCGGCCGGTTGAGCGTGCGCGTGAGTGCGCGATGGAACACCGGAACCAGCGGGGCCCCCTGCCCGCCAGCCGCCACATCGGCGCAACGGAGGTCATAAACCACCGGAATGCCGGTCTCACGCGCCAGCGCCGCACCGTCGCCGAGCTGTACGGTCAGCTTCTCCTTGGGCCGATGCAGTACCGTCTGGCCGTGATAGCCGATCACATCGATGGTGCCGCGATCGATGCCGTTCACGGTGAGGAACGTATTCACCGCGCTCGCGTGTAGCGCGGTGGAGACTGCCTCGGCCTCGGCGAGGACGCCCGGCCGCGCGGTGCGGTCACGCAAGGCCGGCGCCTCTTCCATGGCGCGGCGCAGGATCGCGACCTCGTGCTCCTGATAGAAATGCAGCGCGCTCGGACCGAAGCGCGTGACCGTTTCGCCGTCCGTTTCAACAGCCGCCACGTCGATGCCGTCCATCGACGTACCGCTCATCAGCCCGATCGCCCGCATCGCCCCGTCCCGTGTTCTCGGAAGCCCCGTCCGAATTCTAGGAATCCCCTTAAGGACCTGTTACACCACCGGCCCGGCGGCAACGACCCCGCCGAAACCCTACCGAGCCCCGTGCTATGAGCGACTTCAAGTCCGACTTCCTGCGCGTGCTCAACGAGCGCGGCTACGTCCACCAGATTTCAGATGTCGCCGGCCTTGACCAGCTGGCGGCACGAAACGAGGTCGTCGCCTACGTCGGCTATGACTGCACCGCGCCGTCGCTGCATGTCGGGCATCTGATCTCGATCATGATGCTGCATTGGCTGCAGCAGACCGGCAACAAGCCGATCACGCTGATGGGAGGCGGGACCACGCGTGTCGGCGACCCCTCTGGGCGCGACGAGACGCGCAAGATCTTGAGCTACGAGGAAATCGACAAGAACAAGAACTCCATCAAAGGGACGTTCTCGAAATTCCTCAAATTCGGCTTCGCCAAGAGCGACGCCGTTATGGCCGACAACGCCGAGTGGCTGACCGCGCTCAACTACATTGAGATGCTGCGTGACGTCGGCCGGCATTTCTCGATCAACCGCATGCTGACCATGGACTCGGTGAAGCTGCGGCTGGACCGGGATCAGGAACTCTCGTTCATCGAATTCAACTACATGATCCTGCAGTCCTACGACTTCGTCGAGCTCGCGCGCCGCTACGGCTGCAATCTGCAGATGGGCGGCTCGGATCAGTGGGGCAACATCGTCAACGGCATCGATCTCGGCCGCCGCATGGGCACGCATCAGCTCTATGCGCTGACCTGCCCGCTGCTGACGACTGCATCGGGCGCCAAGATGGGCAAGACCGCGGCCGGCGCGGTGTGGCTCAACGCCGATCTCTTAGGTCCCTACGAATACTGGCAGTACTGGCGCAATACCGAGGACGGCGACGTTGAGCGCTTCCTCAAACTGTTCACGACGCTGCCACTCGCCGAGATCGGCCGGCTCGCCGCGCTGAAGGGCCAGGAGATCAACGAGGCGAAAAAAGTGCTCGCGACCGAGGCAACGGCGCTGCTGCATGGCCGCGCCGCCGCCGCGCAGGCGGCCGATACGGCGCAGAAGACGTTCGAGGAAGGCGCACTCGCCGAGAACCTGCCGACGATCGAGGTGCCGCGCGTGGAGTTGGAGAAAGGGCTCGGCGTGCTCATTGCCTTCGCCGAGAAGACTGGCTTGGTCGCGTCGAACGGCGAAGCACGCCGCCAGATCAAGGGCGGCGGGCTGAAGGTGAATGATGCCGCGGTCGCGGATGAAAAGATGGCGCTCGGCCTTAAAGATCTGACGCCCGAGGGAGTCATCAAGCTTTCGCTCGGTCGCAAGAAGCACGTGCTGCTGAAGCCGGTGTAAGTCCTCCGCTCGTCCCCACGAAAGCGGGGACTCACGCCAAGAACTGGATGCCCGCTTCGCGGGCATGACCGGTGCTGACGGGCTACCGCGTCGGCAAGGACGACGGCGGCACCGACGCGCGGTCATCCGCGTTCCGGAACTCGAACATCTTGCGGAAAATCCCGGGCGCGAACACCGACATCGGCATCACGCGCAGCGTGGCGTTGCCCGGCGGACCGACCACCTCGTAGGTCATGCCGAAGATGCCCTCGTTCTGACCGCCGCCGATGATGGTGCCAAGGATCGGTACGCGCGCGAGGAAGTTGTTGAGGGCGTACGCCGGAATGAAGGTGCCGCGCAGCCGGACGTCGGAATGCTGATAGTCGAACTGCCCTTCGAGCGTGGCGCCCATCGCCGGGCCCCACACCACGCCGTCCCGCACCGACAGCCTGCCGGGCGAACGAACGAACTCGGCGCGCATCCGCGCGAAGTTCACGCCTGCGCCGAACTGCTGCGTCGGCACGCGCGGATCGCTGTAGCTGTTCGAAGCAACGCGCTGTAGCTCGGATTCGCCGCGGATCGCGAAGTCGCGCACGTTGATGACGCCTTCCTGCGGCTGCTGGTCGGCAGTCGGCGGGTCCATCGCGATCCACATCTGCCCGCCGTCGACGCGGGAATACATGTCGGTGAAGCGCAGCAATGCGCCGGCGTCATTCGATTCCAGATACACGACCTGCCGCCCGCCCGGATAAGCGCGCAGATCGCCGGAGACCGCCGCATTGGTGCCGAGCTTGGCGATCATGCCGAACTGGCGCAGATGACCGTTGCGGCGCGACATGCGCAGCTCAAGCCCGCGCAGCGCCTCAACGTTGTAGCCGGTGACCGTCGCAAGCTTCACGTCGAGATCGAAGTCGCGCGCGGTCTTGTTGCTCTTGTCGCCCGCCTGCGCCGAGGTCGACGACTTGATGAAGCCGCGCCCATCGAACAGTTCGCCGCGCATGGTGACCTTCAGCGTGCCGTCGGGCGCGCGGTCGGCGCGCAGCGTCGCCTTGTCGCCGTCGGATAACGCGAAGGACGGGAAGCTCGCGAGCGCGATGTCGCCGTTCTGATCGAGCTCGATCATGCCCTTCACGAGCGTGCCCGGCCCTTCGATCACGATGTCGTCGAAACGCATCAGCTGCGGCTTGTCGACCGCCGTGAAGGTTACGCGGGTGGCGCGCCCGGCCGCCTTCCACCACCCGGGCAGCAGCTCCGCGATCCTGCTGTCCTTGAGGTCCGCCTCGACCTGGTAGCGGCTTTCTTTGTCGCTGGTCGCCGCGACGCGGCCCTGCAGCTTGAACGGCACGGGTCCGACCAGTGTCTCGGCCATCCCGAGACCGAACCGCGCGCGGCCCGCATCGTCGAGCACGGCCTGGATGCGCACCTCGGCATCTGCATCGCCCGCCGGTTTGCGGTAGTCGACGGTCGCAGGCAGGCCGCCGATCTTCACGTCGCCGCGGGTGTAGAAGCCTTGGCTGTTTGCCGCGAGCTTCAGCGCCGCGGCCTCGACCTTCTGCCCGCGCACCCATTTCTCGGCCGAGAAATTCGTGATGTCGGCATCGATCGTATAGTTCACGTTGTCCTTGGTCAGCGCGCCGGTCAGCGTGTAGTCGAGCGCGACCTGCGCGACGAAGTTACCCTTGGTGGTCGCGGGATCGAGCGCAACGTTGGAGGCGTCGCGCAGCCGCTCCAGCGAGAGCAGCTCGGCCGCCGCATCGGCCGCGCCCTCGGCGCGGAAGCGCGTGCGGGCTGGAGACGGTTTCGGATGCGTGTCCGGCACCTCGAAGATGCCGTTGGTCAGGGTCAGCTTGCGGCCCGATGGCAGATCGACGATGGCGCGTCCGACACGCACCGTCGCGGTGCGGCCCTGTACACGCGTGACGAGGTCGGCATCGCGCAGTGCCGGAAGGTTATCGACGGCGCGGATCGTGTTGCCGCTGGTGACAAGCTCGATCGACAGCCCGTCGTCCGGCAGCGGCGGCCCGCCCGGCTCGAGCGTCGACAGCGGAGCATTCGTTGCGACCAGGAGCTTTTCGATCGTTCCACCTGCGATCCGCTCGACCACCCAGGAGCGCAGCCGCGGCGTCACCATTGCGGGCCACAACCGCTTGAACGCGGAGACCGTCATCTTGGTGGCGGCAACGCCGAGCTGGATGCGCGGGTCGGGCGTCGAAAAATCGATCGCGCCCGACAGCGCGAAGCCGCCGGCCATGCCGCCGAGATCGGCCTGCTCGATCTCGAACACGTGCCGGACCGGATCGATCTGCGCCCGCACCGCGACTCGGTCGATGATCAAAGGCGGATCGCGAGAGCGATCAGCGGAGGCGAACACGACGATGCCGCGCGGGATGCTGAGGGTCCATGGCGCGCCAGCCTGCTGCGGCGCGTCGAACTGCGCGATGAAGCTGACGCGGCTCGGTCCTGATCTTGCATCGAATGGTACCTGCAGCTGCCGCGTCGCCGCGTTCCAGCGCAGGTTTAGTTGGCCTTCGTCGATGTGAATGCGGCTGTCGGGATCGCCGCGCGACCCGAAGTCGCCGGTCCCGGCGAGAATGCGGCCTTCGAGCGCCTGCAGCGTACCGTCGCGCTCGATCTCCGCGCGAATGACGGCTGAGAGCGGCACGTCGGCCGAGAAGTGCCCATCCGAGACGCGCAGCGCCAGCATCAGGTCTTTTGGCGACACGTCGCGAATAACCGCCTCGATGGTGCGGCGGCCGTCGGGCTTTGGCGTGACGGTTGCGGTCGCCGACCACAAGCCGTCTGCTCCGGTCGAGTTCACCGCGAGCGCAATGCCGCCGTCGGACGGGCGAGTCAGGCTGAGATTGATGTGCTCGAAGCTCCAGCGCTTGCCATTGCGCTGATCCTCCACGACCAGCGTGCAGTCCTTCAGTCCGATCTCGGCAAGCGAACCACCGTCGAGCCCCAGCGAGTCGAGCCGGTCGATCCATGTGAGAATTGCGCGGAGCGGATCGCCGGAGACCTCGACCGGGGGCACGCGCACAGCCTCTCCAGTCGAGGCCATCGCGGCGGGCGCAATCGAATTGGTGACTGCCGGTGCGACCGCGAGCGCCGGCTTGCCCGTGCCCGCCAGGATGTTGATCTCGCCATTCGGCTCGATGCGCAGCGCCATCTCGGCGCCGATCAGGCTCAAGCGCTCGGTCTGCACCTGGCCGCTCAGGAAACTGAACGATGAAACGCCGACCTCGGCCTTGGGTGCGCTCGCGATCACGGTGCCGTGCGCATCGCGCACCACGACGTTGCGCAGGCGCAGCGCAGAGCGCCCCGCCTCGTCGTATTCCAATACGGTGCCGCCGACCTCGACGCGGTGCTGGCCGCCGAGCTTCTGTTCGATCGCGGAGGTCAGCCAGGGTGTGACGAAATCAATCGCGACCGGCCCAGTCGAAAGCTGCCACCACATCAAACCGCAGCTCACGATCGCCGCGAACACGACGGCCCCGGTTCCGATCAGCAGCCTACGTACGAGTGGAGAGCGATGCCCGGTGACGCGCGGACGGTAGTAATCATGCTCGGGACGCAGACGATCGGCTGCTCGTTCGGCAAGTTCGCGGCCCTGCAGCGCCAAGGCCGACCAGGCCTCACGCACCGCGACGGCAGCCGAATGGAACGTCCCCGTCATGCGCGACCGGATATCCCCTTGCCCTCGAGGCCCCTTCCCTCGAAATCAGGGGCGTCGTCGGCCAGGTTATCGCGCCCAGCCTCGCACCGAATGCCCCTGTTCCGCCAGCCCTTTACCGGCGTCCTATCCCCGGTCACATTGATCCTGCGAAAGCGTCGAAAGGAAGGCACATGGTCCCCGCAGTCGGTGCAACGGCCCCCGCTTTCACCCTGCCGCGCGACGGCGGCGGTACCCTCTCGCTGGCTGATTTCAAGGGACGCAAGTTGGTGCTCTATTTTTACCCCAAGGCCGACACCCCGGGATGCACCAAGGAATCGATCGCGTTCAGCTCCCTCAAGCGCGCCTTCGCCAAGGCCGACACCGACGTCGTGGGCGTCTCGGCCGACCCGGTCAAGGCGCAGGACAAATTCCGCGACAAGCACGAGCTCGCGATCCCGCTGGCCTCCGACGAGACGAAGAAAATGCTGACTGCCTATGGGGTTTGGGGCGAGAAGTCGATGTACGGTCGCAAGTTCATGGGCGTGCGGCGGACAACCCTCCTGATCGATCGCGACGGGCGCATCGCGCAGGTGTGGGAGAATGTCAAGGTCGACGGCCACGCCGAGGCGGTGCTCGAGGCGGCCAAGGCGCTCTAGCGGCATGGGCAACGCGGGCATCCCTTGCGGTCCGAAGGCGTACCTTGCGGGGGAACATGGTTAGCAATGGGTTAACCTCGCGTCGGCAATTGCGCGCTTTCGCGAAAAATTAACCATGTGAGGGTCAAATCGGAACTCGTGTGCCGGCCCGATTTGCTTCGGGCCGGGCGGGAGTGTCGATGTCACATCGGTCCGCTGCTCGAAGTGCTGCCCACCACGGCCATCCCCATGGCTTCGGGCGCGCCTCGCCGGCTTCGAAATATTCGCCGCCGCAGACCGGCTGGACCTTGGGTCACGGCGGACGACAGGTCCGCGTCGGACCGGTGGCGTTCTGGACCATCGTCGGTTCGCTGGTCGTGATGGCCGGATGGTCGGCTGTTACCGCCACCTATTTCGCGTTCCGCGACGATGTGCTGACGCGCCTGCTCGCACGGCAGGCGCAGATGCAATACGCCTACGAGGATCGGATCGCCGATCTGCGCAGCCAGGTCGACAAGCTCGCGAGCCGCCAGCTTCTCGATCAGGAGCAAGTCGAGAGCAAGCTCGAACAGATCGCCCGCCGCCAATCGACGCTCGAGTCGCGTTCCTCCGCTCTTTCCACGATCGCCGACCCCTCCCCGACCGGCTCGATCAAGACAGCGCCGCGCCCCGGAGCGCCCGTGCTGCTGCCGCAGGCGATGCCCAAGCCCTCACCGATCAACGACACCGTGATTCTCGTACCGCCGCCCGAACGCGAAGCGCGGCTTGAATCGCGCACGCCGATGAACAGCGTCCGCCTTGCGGCGGCATCGACGAGCGCCGGCATCGAAGGCGCGCTGACCCGGCTGCAGCTCGCGCTCGATCGCTTCGAGGCCCATCAGGTCAAGACGCTCAACACGCTGGAAGAGAGCTACGACACCAAGGCGCGGCGCATGCGCGGCATCTTGGCCGATCTCGGTCTGGATCTCGGCAAGATCGCGCCCAGCGTGCCGCCGCGCGCGAGCGGCGGCCCGTTCGTGCCGGCCAACGCAAACGCCATCTCGGTGTTTGAGCGCCAAGTCTATCGGGTCAAGCTCGTGCGCGGCCAGGTCGAGCGGCTGACTCGCACGCTCACCGCGGTGCCGATCCGCAAACCGATGACCGGCGAACTGGAATGGACCTCGGGCTTCGGCATGCGGGCGGACCCGTTCATCCGCGCACCCGCGATGCACACTGGCCTCGATATCCGCGCCGACAGCGGCGACCCCGCCCGCGCGACCGCGGCGGGCACCGTCACCATGGCGGGCTGGAACGGCGGCTACGGCAAGATGGTCGAGGTCGATCACGGCAACGGTTTCGCGACGCGCTACGCACATCTTTCAGCGATCGATGTCGAGGTCGGACAGACGGTGCGCATCGGGCAGATCGTCGGCAAGGTCGGCTCGACGGGCCGCTCGACCGGCCCGCACCTCCACTACGAGACACGCGTCGATGGTGATGCGGTCGATCCGCAGAAGTTCCTGCGCGCGGGCGTGAGGCTGGGCGGGGCGCTGTAAAGCACGCCCTACTCCACATCCTCCATCGTCTCCGGGCCGCCGCCGAAGGCCTTGCGCGCGAGTTCGGCTTCCATGAACTCGTCGAGGTCGCCGTCGAGCACGGCGCCGGTGCTGGAGGTCTGGCGGCCGGTGCGAAGATCCTTCACCATCTGATAAGGCTGCAGCACGTAGGAGCGGATCTGGTGGCCCCAGCCGATGTCGGTCTTGGCTTCGTGCTCGGCGAGCGCCGCCTCCTCGCGCTTTCGGAGTTCGACCTCATAGAGCCGGGCGCGCAACATGTCCCAGGCGATCGCACGGTTGCGGTGCTGCGAGCGGTCGGTCTGCGAGTACACCATGATGCCGGTCGGGATATGCGTCAGGCGGATCGCCGACTCAGTCTTGTTGACGTGCTGGCCGCCGGCCCCGCTCGCACGCATCGTGTCGACGCGCACCTCGGATTCCGGAATGTCGATCTTTATGCGGTCGTCGATCACCGGATAGACGTCGACGCTCGCGAATGACGTATGGCGCCGCGCATTGGAGTCGAAAGGCGAGATGCGCACCAGCCTGTGCACCCCGCCCTCGGTCTTGAGCCAGCCATAGGCGTTGAGGCCATTGACCTTGATGGTCGCCGACTTGATGCCCGCCTCCTCGCCCTGGCTCTCCTCCAGGAACTCGACCTTGTAGCCGCGCTTCTCGGCCCAGCGCGTGTACATGCGCAATAGCATGCCGGCCCAATCCTGGCTTTCGGTGCCGCCGGCGCCGGCGTGGACCTCCAGATAGCTGTCGTTGGAATCTGCCTCCCCCGAGAGGAGCGCCTCCATTTGGCGGCGCGCGACTTCGACCCTGAGTCTGCGCAACGCGTCCTCGGCCTCGGCAATGGTTTTCTGATCCTTCTCGGCCTCCCCCATCTCGATCAACATCTGCTGGTCGTCGAGCTCGCGCTCGATGCGGTCGATCGAGGTCAGCTGATCCTCGAGCGCGGTGCGCTCCTGCATCACGCGCTGGGCGCGCTTTGTGTCGTTCCAGAGGTTTGGGTCTTCGGCCTGGGCGTTCAGCTCATCAAGCCGCTTGCGTGCCTTGTCGACGTCAAAGATGCCTCCTCAGCAACCCAACGGACTGCTTGATTTCGTTGACGATGGCTTGGATTTCGGCGCGCATGACGTTACTCGGATCAGATTCGCGGGGGAACCTAATGTCCGCTCAAGACAACGGCAAGCTGCGTGACCGGCTGATCGGATCTTGGAGGCTGGTATCGGCCATGCGCGAGGAAATTCCATCGGGCGCGAAGACCCCATTCCTCGGCGAAAATCCGACCGGCTTCCTTCACTACATGCCCGACGGGCGTATGCTCGCACTGATTACCCGCGCCGGCCGCGAAGTACCCGTGGGGAAAGTCGCGAACGCCACGGAGGCTGAAGCCTTGATCCGCAGCATGATCTCCTATGGCGGCACTTACGAATGCGGCGACAACGAAGTCGTCCACCACTGCAACATTTCCTGGAACCAGAGCTTCACCGGCACCATCCAGCGGCGCAGCGTCACCTTCGAAGATGGCCGCATGACCCTCTCGCCGCCGCCCTCGCCCGACCCGACCGACGGCACGATGAGCGTGCGGCGGCTGACGTGGGAGCGCGTGTGAGGCTCACCACCCGTTGACGCGCGGGAAGCGCGCAACCACCTGCTCGCCGCGCACCACATCGAACGCCTCATAGCCCGCACACGTGATGCAGGCATGGTTCGGCAGCACGCGCACCAGACTGCCGACGGGCAGACGCGTGAACCAAGCCTCGTCGTCGACCGTGACCGTGCCGTGCTCCTGGTGCACGGCATCGACCGAAAGCTTGCCGAGCCGCGCGGCGGTGCGCACGTCGCACACATAGCCGTAGCCCGCGTCCGGCAGATACTTGTTCGCGCCGATGTCCTTCGAGAGCGCGAGCGCGCCGGCATCGAGAATGAGCGAACGTCCCGCGCGATTGTGCCCGATCACCGAGGCGAGCACCGACACCGCGATATCTTCGATATGGCAGACCTTGCGCGAGAGCTGCGCCAGATCCCACAGCATGTAGATGCCGGCACGCACCTCGGTCACGCCACGCAGATGGTCGGCGTAGAGAACCGTCGGCGTCGAGCCGATGCTGACGATGTCGCACGGCAGGCCGGCTCCGCGGATCGCGGTTGCGGCGTTCACCGCAGCGTCGCGTTCGGCCGCCGCGATCGGAACGACATCGGCCGGATCGCTTGAGCCATACGAATGACCAGCGTGGGTCATCACGCCACGCAGCCGCAAGCCGGGCGCTTGAGCGATCGCACGCGCGAGCGCCACGATCTCGGGCGAGCCGGCCGGAAGACCGCTGCGGTGCTCGCCGCAGTCGATCTCGATCAGGAACGAGAGCGTGATCTTGCGGTCCGTTGCGAAGCTCGAAGCAGCCGCGATGACATCCAAGGAGTCTGTGACCAGCACGAGATCGCAGCCGGTCTCCATGATGCGTGCCGCATGCGCGAGCTTTCCCGGCACGATCGTCGCCGCATAGAGGATGTCGCGATAGCCGGCGCCGGCGAAATGCCCGGCTTCTTTCAGGGTCGAAACCGTGATGCCGCCCGTGCCGTTCGTCGCAATACGCGCCACATCGACGGACTTGGCGGTTTTGAGGTGCGGCCGCAGAGCGACGCCGAGGGCGTCGCAGCGCGCGCGCATCGCAGCGCAATTCCTCTCCAGGCGGTCGAGGTCGAGGATGAGCCGCGGCGTTTCGAGCGTCAGCAGCGATTGTCCGGCGGGCGCAAGCATCACACGATCTCCAGCAGCGGCGTCAGCGAACGTTCGGTGTAGTCAGGCATGGCGTCTCCGACCGGCGCAAGCGCCATGCGATTGTGCCAGTAGACCGGCAAGCCGACGCCCTTCGCGCCGGGCACGTCCGCCGCCGAGCCCGCCACGAACAGCGTGCGCTCCGCGGGAGTGCCAAGCCTGGCAAGGACTGCGCGATAGACCTCAGGCCGCGGCTTGTAAAAGCCCGCCTCCTCGGCGGTGACGACAGCAGAGAAGGCGACGCCACACCGCGCCGCGGCGCGCCGCCCCAATTCAATCGAGCAGTTGGTTGCAACGCCGAGCGGTACGCGCTCGGCCAACGCGCCGAGAACCGGGACAGTCTCGGGCCACGGGGGCAGTTCGTTCCAGCGCCGTACGAGCTTGTCCGCACAATGCCGTCCGGCGCCGGACTGCTCGGCTGCGGCGCGAACAATGTCTTCATATGGCCGATAGGCGCCCTGCCCGTAGGTCAGTTCGAGATATTTGTGCCGCCAGCGCAGGCCCGCCGCGGGCGAACCGGCCAAGGCGTTCCATAGCGTCCATGAATCGATCAGCGCGGTTAGCAGGTCGAAGACCACCGCATCGTATCGTCGTTCGGTCAAAGGTTGCTCCGCTCATCCGCAGCGCGCAGCCCAGCGCGTCCGCCGATCTTACGCGGCCGGAGCATCAGGCGCCGCGCGCCGTGTCACCGCGATCCACGCCCCGGCCAGCATGATCGCCGCGCCCGTCATCTCGCGCCAGGTCAACGGCTCGGCGAACACGATTGCGCCAAGGATAAGGGCGACGACCGGCGAGACGAACGAATAGAGCCCTGCGCGCGGCGCACCCCAATCGTGCAGCAGCCGCAGGAAGATCGTCTGGGCCACAAAGGTGCCGCCGATCACGAGGAATAGGAGTCCCGCGAGTGGCGCAGGTGCCAGCAGCGCGCGGAAGTATCGCGCGAGACCGGTTCGAGTGCGAGCGACAGCACGCTTACGCCCACCGCCGCCACGATCGCCTGTGCGGCCGTCAGTTCGAGCGGCTTCACATCTTTCAAGAGCGGCCGCGCCAGCACGGACCCGAGACAGTAGGCAAGCGAGGCCGCCACGACCGCCGCCGCGCCCCAGAGTTCGAGCGGCGTGCCGCCGAAGCTCGCCTTGCTCGAGAACAACAGAAACAACCCGGCAATGCCGAGCGCGAGCGCACCGAAGTGCCGCCAGGTCGGCCGCTCCTGTCCGAACAGGATCGCGAGGGCGAAGAAGAATACCGGGTTCATCGAAATGTTGACGACCCCGGCAACCCCGGACGGCACGAACACCATGCCCCAGTAGAGCAGCCCGTAGGTCGCGACGATCGCGAGCAGCGCCGTGAGGACGACACGCCCGGCCCGGCCGCCGCCGAACGTGGCACGCAGGTTTCCGACCATCAACGCCAACACGCAGGCGACGAGGGCGTAGCGCATCGCGCCGAAGAACAACGGCGGCACGGCAAGCAATCCGGCCTTGGTTGCGGCCCAGGTCACGCCCCAGATGAGCGACATGACCAGAAAAAGGATGTGGTTGAGATGCACGGGCGCTCGCTCGGCGCGGCGCATGCCGCGCGACCGTCTTAGCCCGCAGGTCGCGGAAAGCGAATGGCCGGGACAAGGTCCCGGCCATGACAAGATTTCAGGAACTCATCAGCCCCGCTAGTAGAGCCCACCGCGGCTGACCGCGCGGTCCGCCTCGGGTGTAACACCGAAGAACGAAGGCCGCGCTTCGCCCTGCCCCTCATAGCTGATCGAGTAACTGTCGGGAGGCGATGTACCCGGCTTGAAGGATTCAAGAATTCCGCCCGACGAACCTGCTGCGATGCGTGTACCGCTCTTCGGATCGACACGGACCAGCTTGAGGCCGGGCGGCACGCGGAAGGGCACGCCCGGCTTTTCGGCGAGCGCCTGCTTCATGAATTCCTTCACGATCGGCGCCGCCGTGCTGCCGCCGCTCGCTCGATTGCCGATGTGGCGCGGTTTGTCGTAGCCGAGGTAGACGCCGACTGCGAGGTCGGGGGCGAAGCCGACGAACCATACGTCCTTTTCATCATTGGTCGTGCCGGTCTTGCCAGCGATCGGCTTGCCGATCTCGCGCTGAAAACCCGCGCCCGCGGCGGTGCCACGCAGCACCACGCCCTCCATCATCGAGGTGATCTGATAGGCGGTCATCGGGTCGAGCACCTGCTCGCGCCGGTCGACCATGCTGGGCTCGTTCTGGTTCGCCCATTTCTCCGCTGTGCAGCCGCGGCATTCGCGCTGGTCGTGGCGGTAGATCGTATGGCCGTAGCGATCCTGGATGCGGTCGATCAGCGTCGGCTTGATGCGCTTGCCGCCGTTCGCGAACATCGAATAGGCCGACACCATGCGCATCACGGTCGTCTCGCCCGAACCGAGCGCAAACGACAGATAGGTCGGCATGTCGTCGTAGACCCCGAAGCGCTTGGCATACTCGGCGATCAGCGGCATGCCCACGTCTTGTGCGAGCCGTACGGTCATCACGTTGCGCGAATGCTCGAGGCCGAAGCGCAAGGTTTGCGGGCCGTAGAACTTGTGCGAATAGTTCTCCGGTTTCCACACGCCGCCCGAGCCGGTGTCGATTTCGATCGGCGCATCCATCACGATGGTCGACGGCGTGTAGCCATTGTCGAGCGCCGCCGCGTAAACGAACGGCTTGAACGAGGAGCCGGGCTGACGCAGTGCCTGCGTCGCACGATTGAATTGGCTCTGGTCGAACGAGAAGCCGCCGACCATTGCGAACACGCGGCCGGTCCACGGGTCCATCGCAACCAAGGCGCCCGAGATTTCCGGAACCTGGCGCAGCCGGTACTTGCCGGCATCCTTGTCGGTCAGCTCGACATAGATAACGTCGCCAGAAGCGAGCACCTGGCCGACCTTCGAGGGCGTCGCACGGTTGCCGGTCGCGGCCCTCGCCCACTTCACGCCTTCAATCGGAATATTGCCGATGAGGCGTTCTTTGGACACCCCGCCGCCGGGATCGCGGGCGGGCTGTAACCCGATGCGCGCAGACTGATCGCTCGTCTCCAGCACGACCGCGAGCCGCCACGGCGCGACATCGGAGAGCGCCTTCACCTCCGCGAGCTTGGTGCCCCAGTCGCCCGAGATATCGAGCTTCTGGATCGCGCCGCGATAGCCGAGGTTTTCGTCGAACTTGATAATGCCGTCGGTGAAGGCCTTGCGCGCGATCACCTGCAGCTTCGGATCGAGCGTGGTACGCACCGACAGGCCGCCCTCGTAGAGCTTCTTCTCACCGTAGCGGTCGTTGAGATCGCGGCGCACCTCTTCGGCGAAATATTCTGCCGCGAAGATGTGCGCGCCGGTCGGGCGCGGCGTGACGGCAAGCGCCTCTTTCTTGGCCTTCTCTCCTTCCTCGGGCTTGAGGTAGCGGTCCTCGACCATGCGATCGAGCACGTAATTGCGCCGTTCGATCGCGCGCTCGCGCTGACGAAACGGGTGATAATTGTTCGGCGCCTTCGGCAACGCCGCGAGATAGGCCGCTTCGGCGGGGGTCAGTTCATGCACCGACTTGTCGAAGTAGAGAAGCGAGGCGGCAGCGACGCCATAGGCGCCGAGCCCGAGATAGATCTCGTTGAGATAGAGCTCGAGGATCTTGTCCTTGGAGTAGGTGCGTTCGATCTTTAGCGCGAGCAGCGCCTCCTTGATCTTGCGCTCGAAGCTCGCCTCGTTGGTGAGCAGGAAGTTCTTGGCGACCTGCTGCGTAATGGTCGATGCGCCCTGCGGCCGTTTGCCCGTGCCGTAGTTATTCGCCATGAAGACCATCGCGCGGGCGATGCCCTGGAAATCGAGCCCGCCGTGGTCGTAGAAGCTCTTGTCCTCGGCTGAGATGAAGGCGTTAAGCACCAGCTTCGGAATCGCCTGGATCGGCAGGTAGAGCCGCCGCTGCGTGGCGTATTCGGCAAGCAGCGCGCCGTCGCCCGCGTGCACCCGGGTCATCACCGGCGGCTCATAGTCCTGCAATTGAGAATAGTCCGGCAAGTCCTTGGAGAAATGCCAGAACATGCCGGCGGCTCCCGCGACGCCGACAAGGAAAACGACGGTGCCGACCGCGAAGATCCACCCGAAGAATCGCAGAAGTAGCTTCATTCACCGCCCTTTCGCCGCGACCTTCCGATCACCGGCGAATCTGTCGTCTCGCCGTAAGGAGACAACTCCCGCCTTATGCGCCCCGAACCAATCCGTTAGCAAGTCAGGCAACCGGCTAACTCCGTCGGTTTTATGGTCAAACTTGGGCTTCCCCTTCGGTTTACCGGTCTTCCCAGGCTTCATGGCCACGACTCAGTTGGTACCCCGTGCCGGACCGGATCCGGCGAGCCGGGTCGAGAAATAGGTATTCACGGCCTGCGCGAGCGCGTCCGAGGTGCGCGCGCGCCAGGCGTCGGAGGTCATCAGCTTGAGGTCCTGCTTGTTCGACACATAGCCAAGCTCGATCAGCACCGAGGGCACATCCGGGGCTTTGAGCACCTTGAAGCCCGCGGACTTGAGCGGATGCTTGTGCAGTTTGGCCGCGTTCTTTAACTCGCCGACGACAGCGCGGGCGAAGTGCGCGGAAAAATTCTTGGTCTCGCGCTGCGTGAGGTCGATCAGGATATCGGCGACCTCCTCGGGCTCCGAGGAAAGATCGACGCCCGCGATCGCGTCGGCCTTGTTCTCGTGCTCGGCCAGGCGCGCCGCCTCATCGTCGGAGGCGGTGTCCGACACCGTGTAGACGGTCGCGCCGCGCACATCGGCCTCGTGGCGCTTAGCAAGCGCATCCGCGTGGATCGAAATGAGCAGCGCGGCGCCCTGCGTCCGTGCCATGCGCACGCGTTCGCCAAGCGGCACGAAGCGGTCGTCGCCTCGAGTCATGGTGACCCGATACTTCCCGCTCTTTTCGAGCTTTTCGGAGAGCGTCTGGGCGAACTCCAGCACGATGGTCTTTTCCATCTCGCCGCTCGAAGCGATCGTGCCGGTGTCGGGACCGCCGTGGCCGGGGTCGATGACGATCAGCGGCCGGCCGTCGTTGGGGCGCTTGGCCACCTCCGCGGGCTTGGTTTCGGGGGCTCGGCGGGGCTTTGCCTCGAGCGCGAGCGTGCGCATGAAGCTGGCGCGGTCGGTTGCCACGAGATCGAGCACGAGGCGCGCCGGCTGCCCGTCCGCCGACTCGAGCACAAAGGCCTTGTCGATACGCACCGGGGAGGTCGCGTCCACAACGATGCGCGAGCCGCCCTGCATCACGAGGCCGTAGCGGAACGCCTTGATCAGGCCGCGCCCGTTCTCGCCGCTGCGCGCCGGAAGCTGAAAGGTCACCTGCGGCAGGTCGATGACGACGCGATACGGGTCGGCGAGGGTGAAGGCCGCGATCTCGACCGTGCGCGAGAGGTCGAGCACGAGGCGCGTCCGCCCGGCATCGCCGCCGAGCCGGGCATCGCTTGCGATTGGATAGAGGTCCGGCGGAACCGGGGTCGCCGGCCGCGTGGCCGCAGCGCGTTCCTGGGCGCTCGCCGGGCCAAGGCCCAAGAGAAGCGCCAGAGCTGGCAGCGCCAGACCCAGGAGTGCCGCGCGCAACGCCATGAACACCTTCCGCCGACACAACGCTCTACGGGCGGCTTGGTTAATCCGATATTAAGGTGAGAAAGCGGAAGAGGGCGTGCCGACGTCTGCTGCCAAGCCTGCAGGGAAGGGCGCGCCGCGATCCGGGAACTCTTGGGGGTCACATTGCGTTGGCTATTGCGTGTTTAAAACGAAACGCATAACAACCTTGGATACTTTCGCGCGGTACTGCGAATTGTCCGTCCGCGCCTGCAGCAAGGACCCGTCATGGCCCCCCCAAGCCAAGTTCTCCTGAACGTCTACAACGCCGACAACGAACTGACGGCCTACGTCAATGGCCGCAGGGTCTACGACCGGAAGACGGAGGGAGATCCGAAGCTCAATGACCACGTCAACCTGGTCCCGTTTCTCAGGCCCGGCTCCAATACATTGACGCTGGTCGGGATCAATTGGAGCGGTCCGTCCGCGTTCAATTGCGCGTTGACCATCGGCAGCCAGATGGCCTTGCACGGGGAGTCCCACCCGGATCCCGGCAACGGCATCGTCTGGGAGCGTATGATCATCATCGGGTATTGACGGCCGCGAGTTCCGGAGACCCCGTCTGGACGGCGTCGAGGCGATCCGCCGCCTCGCTTGCTATCCGTCCTCCCGGGCCGTATGTAAGTCCTGCTGACGGTTGCGAATCCGGATTTGCCGCGTTCGGGCATCCGGCGACCGCGAAAAACCCCGTCCCTCAAGGGAACGGACATTGCGGGCCGCCAGAGGTCAGTTCGGCTTCCGCGCCACGGCGCGACGAGCGGAACGACCTGAGCCCTTTAAGGACATCCGGATAAGGCGGATTCCCCGCCAGTCCAAACCCGTCGGCAGAAAAGAAACCGCGGCGGCGCCTTGCGTGCTGCCGTTTCAGTCCAGGTTGAGGGTCATGCTCAAGGCGCAAGGCGCGGGTTCTCCGCGTCGCCCGGGCGAGCAAATCAAGGTTGTGGGCAACGCGTTCGCGTTCGCTCCCGCCCGCACGGCCCAAGGCCATTCATCCAACCCCAAATTCGGCGCGCCGCGAGCCTCCGTGCTTGCACGGCGAACGCGCGCTCGCCGCCAAGAGACAGTTTCATGGCCAATAAGATGCTCATCGACACCACCCATCCCGAGGAGACCCGGGTGGTGGTTCTGCGCGGCAACCGGGTCGAGGAGTTCGATTTCGAGTCCGCAAGCCGCCGCCAGTTGCGCGGCAACATCTATCTCGCCAAGGTCACGCGCGTAGAGCCTTCGCTCCAGGCCGCCTTCGTCGACTACGGCGGCAATCGCCACGGCTTTCTGGCGTTCTCGGAAATCCATCCCGACTATTATCAGATCCCGGTCGCGGATCGGCAGGCGCTGATCGCCGAGGAAGAGCGCGCGCATCGCGACGCCGAGGACGAGATCGAACGCCGCGCCAGCCGCCGACGTCAGCGTCATGAGCCGCACGGACGACGCGACAGCGTGCGCACGCAGCGGGTGGAGAGCGACGAGAACGACGAGAGCGTGCCCACCGAGGCCATCGACGCCGAGTTTCACGAGGTGACCGAGACCAGCGCCGAGCAGCCTGACACGCATCAGGCAGAGGCACCGGCCGCAGAACCCAATGCAGACACCTCGCGCGAGGCGGGTGCAGAAGCAGCTGCGCACGAAACGGTGGGGGCTGCCGCACCGCCCGCCCCTGCCCCCGAGACTTCGCTCGAACCGCCGCACACCGAGCATGCCGCCGGTGCGGTTGAGGCCGGCGAACCGGCCACGCAGGCCAGCGCCGCGACCGAAGCTGCGCTGACGGACAGCCCCGACCTCGCTCCCGCGAACGGCGACAGCGCCAATGGCGGCAACGTCACCGAAGTCGAAGAGCCGGCCGCTGCCGAAAACGGCGAAGAGGAAGTGGTGGAGTCGGTCGGCGGCGCCGACGCACTCGAAGAAGTGCAGGAGCGTACGCCGCGCTACCGCCGCTCCTACAAGATCCAGGAAGTGATCAAGCGCCGCCAGATCATGCTGGTGCAGGTGGTGAAGGAAGAGCGCGGTACCAAGGGCGCGGCGCTGACCACCTATCTCTCGCTCGCGGGCCGCTACTCGGTGCTGATGCCGAACACCGCTCGCGGCGGCGGCATCTCGCGCAAGATCACGAACGCGATCGACCGCAAGAAGCTGAAGGAGGTCGCACAGGATCTCGAAGTGCCCGAGGGAATGGGCGTGATCCTGCGCACCGCGGGCGCGAACCGGACTAAAACCGAAGTCAAGCGCGACTTCGAGTACCTGCTGCGACTGTGGGAGACGGTGCGCGACTATACACTCAAGTCCACCGCCCCGACGCTCGTCTACGAGGAGGGCTCGCTGATCAAGCGCTCGATCCGCGACCTCTACAACAAGGATGTCGAAGAGATCCTGGTCGCCGGCGAGGAAGGGCAGCGCGAAGCGCGCGACTTCATGCGCATGCTGATGCCGAGTCACGCCAAGAACGTGAAGCTCTACAAGGACACGCAGCCGATCTTCACGCGTTACGGCATCGAGAGCCAGCTCGACGCGATGTTCACGCCGACCGTGCAACTCCGCTCCGGCGGATACATCGTGATCAACCAGACCGAGGCGCTGGTCGCAATCGACGTGAACTCGGGGCGCGCGACGCGCGAGCATCACATCGAGGACACCGCGCTCAAGACCAATCTCGAGGCGGCGGAAGAGATCTCGCGCCAGCTTCGCTTGCGTGATCTGGCGGGCCTCATCGTCATCGACTTCATCGACATGGACGAGGGCCGCAACAATCGCCTGGTCGAGCGGCGGCTGAAGGAGAGCCTGAAGAACGACCGCGCGCGCATCCAGGTCGGCCGCATCTCGCACTTCGGCCTGATGGAAATGTCGCGCCAGCGCATCCGCTCAAGCGTGCTGGAAAGCTCGACCGACAAGTGCCCGCACTGCGGCGGCACCGGCCACGTGCGCTCGGTCTCATCGGTCGCGCTGCATCTCTTGCGCATGCTGGAGGAGATGCTGCTCAAGGGCGCGACGCACAATCTGATCGTGCGCACACGCTCGGAAGTCGCGCTCTATGTGCTCAATCACAAGCGCGCGCACTTGCGCGAACTGGAAAGCCGGTTTCAGATCGCCATCACGGTGAACGCGGATGCGACGATCGGCGCCGCGCAACCCTTCCTGATCGAGAAGGGTGAGCAGGTTCACTCGGTCGAGGCAGCGAAGGCGATCGTCGCGCAAGCGATGCCGTCCGCACCTGCGGAACCGGAGGCGGAGGAGGAAATCGCCGACGAGGAGGAAATCGTCGAGGCGGAAGCGGAGAGCGAAGCCGAAGCCGCAGAAGAGTCGGCGGATGCGCAGGGCGAAGAGCGCGACGAGCCGCGCCGCGGACGGCGGCGCCGCGGACGCGGTCGTGGTGGGCGCAGTCAGCGTGAGGGTGAATTCACACCCGAGACGGCCGCGGAGCACGCGGTCGCGCATGAGGGTAACGGCGAGGCCGCACCTGAGGCGGCCGGAGACGGGGAAAGCCGCGACGAGCAACGCGGCGAGCAGGAC
>JBAVXH010000231.1:0-2139 GCA_049698215.1 Xanthobacteraceae bacterium
CCGAGACGATCGCCCATGCCGCGCAGGAAGTGATGGACGACCGGCTCACCGACGAGTTCCCGCTCGTGGTCTGGCAGACCGGCTCCGGCACCCAGAGCAACATGAACCTGAACGAGGTGGTCGGAAATCGCGCGAACGAGTTGCTCGGCGGCAAGCGCGGCGAGAAATCGCCGGTGCACCCCAACGACCACGTCAATATGAGCCAATCATCGAACGATGTGTTCCCGACCGCGATGCACATCGCCGCCGCAGCCGAGATCGTGCATACGCTGGAGCCTGCGCTTGCACATCTGCAACAGGCACTCGAGCGCAAGGCGAAAGAGTTCGCGAAAATCGTCAAGATCGGCCGCACCCACACGCAGGATGCGACCCCCCTCACCCTCGGCCAGGAATTCTCCGGCTATGCCGAGCAGGTGAAGCTCGGGCTGGCGCGCGTGCGCCTTGCGATGAAACAGCTCTATCCGCTTGCCCAGGGTGGCACCGCGGTCGGAACTGGGCTGAATGCGAAGCCGCAGTTCGGCAAGCTATTCGCCAAGCGCGTCGCCGCGATCACCGGACTGCCGTTCACATCGGCGCCGAACAAGTTCGAGGCGCTCGCCTCGAACGACGCCTACGTGTTCGTCCATGGGGCGCTCGATTCCGTCGCCGCCGGCCTGTTCAAGATTGCAAACGACGTTCGCCTGCTCGGCTCCGGGCCGCGCTCCGGTCTTGGCGAATTGATCCTGCCCGAGAACGAGCCCGGCTCCTCGATCATGCCCGGCAAGGTCAACCCGACGCAGAGCGAGGCGCTGACCATGGTGTGCACGCGCGTGTTCGGAAATCAGACGACGATCGCGGTCGCCGCCTCACAGGGCCACTTCGAGCTCAATGTCTACAAGCCGGTGCTCGCCTACACGATGCTGCAGTCGATTCGCCTGCTTGCCGATGCGGCGCGCTCGTTCACCGACAACTGCGTCGTCGGCATCCGGGCGAACGAGCCGCGCATTCGCGAGCTCACCGAGCGCTCGCTGATGCTGGTGACGGCGCTCGCCCCGAAGATCGGCTACGACAAGGCGGCGAAGATTGCCAAGACGGCGCACACCAAAGGTACGACGCTGCGCGAAGAGGCGGTCGGGGGCGGCTACGTCACGGAGTCCGAGTTCGATCGCCTGGTGCGTCCAGAGAAGATGATTCGACCGGGCTGAGAAGGCAAAAAATTGTTGGATTCAGCTTCGCATCGCGCGCCGCGTGGCGAAAAGACGCGTTTGATCGAGCGGACCAACGTCGTCCCGGCTCCACGGCTAAACTATCTAATCCACATCGCCTGTCGGGATTTTAGGAGCTTTCGCCCACTCTACTGGTCCAACGGCAAGCCTTACCGGGGTACAGCGTTGGAAGTATCCAACATTTCACGGTGTAGAACTTGATGTAAATCTTGGAACTCCTTTGAGTTTATCTTCCACTGTTCTTTGTCGAGACAAGCTATACGACATTACCACGTGTCAATTATCCCTTGATATACCAGCGCACCAATATGTCCCTCTAGAACAAACGCCCCCGATCAACGAAGCGTGTATTGCGCGGGGGCAAGAAATACCTTTGCGTTCGACTTCACTCCCTCGCCGCACCGAGAGGCGCGACGAGCCTAACCATAATAAGGCGGCTGTGCATTCAACAGCCGACGGTTGCGATGGGCGACATCATCAATCTTCGCCGATTTCGAAAGCGCGTCGCGGAGCAGCGCGATGATGAGCGTGCCGCCGCCAACCGGACGTTGCACGGCAGCACCAAGACGCAGCGTGTGCTGGACGTAGCGCAAAAGGAAAAACTGCGCCGGGATCTCGATGCGCACAAAATTGAAAAAGGAGAGACGCAATGAAGTCTCCAGTCGTCAAGCGCTCGATCGTGATCGCCGGGCACAAGACCAGCGTTAGCCTTGAAGATGCATTCTGGGCCAGCCTCAAGGATATCGCCGGCACGCGTAACATGACGCTGTCCGAGTTGGTCGCCTCGATCGATGCAGACCGCAGGCAGGGCAACCTTTCGTCCGCGATCAGGCTGTACGTCCTCGATCACTTCCGCGCACAGAGCGGAAGCAGAGCGGTGGAAGGACGCGAGGCGAGCTCGCGCCTCGTCTCAGCGCTGCACGCCGAATAGGAC
>JBAVXH010000232.1:0-3394 GCA_049698215.1 Xanthobacteraceae bacterium
CTCAGGCAGCGGCCGCGGCCGGCGCACGCCTGATCCACGTCTCGGCGCTCGGGGCGGACCCGGATTCGCCCGCGCTTTACGCCCGCACCAAGGCCCAGGGCGAAGCGGCGGTGCTCGCAGCGGCGCCGCGGGCCGTAATCTTCCGCCCCTCCATCGTGTTCGGGCCGGAGGACGACTTCTTCAACCGCTTCGCCGCGATGGCGCGGATGTCGCCGGCGCTGCCGCTCATCGGCGGCGGCGAGACCAAATTCCAGCCGGTGTTCGTCGGCGACGTCGCGCAGGCAATCGCGAAGGCGGTCGGCGGCCGGGCCAAGGGCGGCACGGTCTATGAACTGGGCGGGCCGGAGGTGCGCAGCTTCAAGGAGCTGATGATCTACGTGCTGTCGGTGACCGAGCGGCGCAGGGTGCTGGTGCCGCTGCCGTTCGCCCTGGCGAAGCTGCAGGCCTTCTTCCTGCAGTACATGCCGACGCCGCTGTTGACACCCGACCAGGTCGAGCTGTTGCGGGCGGACAATGTCGTATCGCAGGCGGCGATCGACGAGCGCCGCACCCTTCAAGGGCTCGGCATCGCGCCGGCCGCCATGGAGGCGATCGTGCCGAGCTATCTCTGGCGCTTCCGCAAGACCGGGCAGTTCCGCGCCCAGGGGGCGTAGGGCTCTCCACGCTCCCCGCTGATTATCCGAACAACCCCAGCCCAATCAGCCCGAGCGCGCCGACGATGATGCGCCACCAGGCGAACAGCCCGAAGCCGTGGCTGGTCACGTAGTCGAGGAACATCTTCACCACGAAATAGGCGGCGACGAACGACGTGGCGAAGCCGACCACGACGATGAACCAGTTGCTGCCGCCCATCTGGCCGATGTTCTTGTAGAGATCGTAGGCGAACGCGCCCGCCATCGTGGGCATTGCCAGATAGAACGAGAACTCGGCCGCCGAGCGCTTGTCGGCGCCGAGCAGCATCGCCGACACGATGGTCGCGCCGGAGCGCGACACGCCCGGGACCATCGCGAGGCATTGGCACAGCCCGATGATCAGGTAGGTCATCAGCGGGAATTGGGTCGCGTCGTGATAGACGGGCTTGAGCTGCAGCCGGTCGACCCACAGCAGGATCGCGCCGCCGACGATCAGCATGGTGCAGACGATCCACACGTTGAACAGCACGCCCTTAATGAACGAGTGCGCGAGCGCCCCGATGATCGCGGCGGGCAGGAACGCGATCAGCACGCCGAGGATGAAGCGGCGCGGCGCCTCCTTGGTGAGCGCGCCGATCGCGATCGCCCAGAGGCGGTGGAAATAGATCGACAGGATCGCCAGGATCGCGCCGAGCTGGATCAGCACCACGAAGGTCTTGCCGAACGCATCGTCGTCGAAGCCGAAGAAGTGATCGAGCAGCAGCAGATGCCCGGTGGACGACACGGGCAGGAATTCGGTGAGCCCCTCGACCACGCCAAGCACCATGGCCTTAAAGACATCAAACAGCATGCGGGGCTCCGGGCGCGATTCGTCTCCTCCGTTTGTCGCGCAGGGCCGATCAAGGGGCAACCGAAAAGGTCGCAGGAGAGGACTCGTTCGGTCCTCATCCTGAGGTGCGAGCGTAGCGAGCCTCGAAGGATGGCCACGAACGCGGCGTTTGCTGCCATCCTTCGAGACGGCGCTTCGCGCCTCCTCAGGATGAGGTCGGAGCTAACCGGGTGTGATATCAAGCGCCGTCCACGGGGCTGGCCGAATCATTCAACGATGATCACCCTCTTCCATCATCCGTTCTGTTCGCATTCGCGCTTCGTGCGCCTGGCTCTCGCCGAGCTCGGCATCCAGCCACGCCTGGTCGAGGAGCGCGTCTGGGAGCGGCGCGAAGAATTTCTCGCGCTCAATCCGGAAGCCACCACGCCGGTGCTGATCGAGGAAGGGCGTCCGGCCGTGCCCGGCGCTGCGATCATCGCCGAATATCTCGATGAGACTCATGGGCCCGACGCGGGCGACCGCCGCCTCCTGCCGGCCGATCCGTTCGCGCGCGTCGAGGTGCGGCGGCTCACGCGCTGGTTCCATGAAAAAATGTTCGCCGAGGTGACGACATTTCTCACCACCGAACGTATCTACAAGCAGACCATGCGCACCGAGCAGGGCGGCGGGCCGCCCGACACCAGCGCGATCCGTGCGGCGCGCCACAACATCCGCTATCATCTCGCCTATATCGGCTGGCTCGCGCGCCAGCGCACGTGGCTCGCCGGCGAGCGGATGAGCTATGCGGATCTCGCCGCGGCCGTGCATCTGTCGGTCGCGGATTACCTGGGCGATGTGCCGTGGAACGAGGACGAGGCAGCAAGGACCTGGTACGCGCGCGTGAAGTCACGCCCGTCGTTCCGTCCGCTGCTGGCCGAAACGGTGCCGGGCATTCCGGCGTCGGCGACCTACGCCAACCTCGACTTCTAGAACCGGGCGCGATCAAGAGTGCGCTCGACGGGCAGGCGCGCGCGCATGGATTCGATATCGTCGGCGTGACGCGGCCGGACGTGACCGGCGAAGCCAAGCAATTCTTCGAGCGCTTCATCGCCGAAGGCCAGCACGGCGACATGGACTGGCTTGCGAGCACGTCGGCGCGGCGCACCGATCCGAATGCGCTCTGGCCGGACGCGCGCTCGGTCATCATGCTCGGGCTGAACTACGGGCCGGACCGCGATCCGCTCGCGACCCTGCCGCAGCGCGACCGCGGCGCCATCTCGGTCTACGCGCAGGGCGACGACTATCACGAGATCATCAAGGGCAAGCTGAAGGCGATCGCGCGCTGGCTCGTCGCCAACGCCGGCGGCGACGTGAAGGTGTTCGTCGACACGGCCGCCGTGATGGAAAAGCCGCTCGCCGCGAGCGCGGGGCTCGGCTGGCAGGGCAAGCACACCAACCTCGTGTCGCGGCAGCATGGCTCGTGGCTGTTCCTCGGCGCGATCTTCACCACGCTGGAGCTTCCCGCTGACGCGGCCGAGATCGATCATTGCGGCTCGTGCCAGGCCTGCCTCGACGTGTGCCCGACCAACGCGTTTCCGGCGCCCTACCGGCTCGATGCGCGGCGCTGCATCTCGTATCTCACGATCGAGCACAAGGGCCCGATCCCGCGCGAGCTGCGTGCGGCGATGGGGAACCGCATCTACGGCTGCGACGATTGCCTCGCGGTGTGTCCGTGGAACAAGTTCGCGCAGGCCGGCCGCGAGGCGAAGCTCGCAGCGCGCGAAACACTGCGTGCGCCAAAGCTTGCCGAGCTTGCGCGTCTCGATGACGCGGCGTTCCGCGCGCTGTTCGCCAAATCGCCGGTGAAGCGCACTGGACGCGACCGTTTCGTGCGCAATGTGCTGATCGCGATCGGCAACAGCTGCGACCGCGCGCTCGCCGCGGAAGCCGAACG
>JBAVXH010000233.1:0-5894 GCA_049698215.1 Xanthobacteraceae bacterium
CGTCGTCGACTTGCCGCAGCCGGATTCGCCGACCAGCCCGACGCTCTCGCCGCGATCGACATGGAAGCTGATGCCGTCGACCGCGCGGAACACCTCCGGCTCCGGGGAGGGGCCGCGCCGGAAGAGCTTGGCAAGTGTTTTCGTCACGCCCTGGCGTGGGTATTCCTTGACGAGCTTTTCGACCACGAGGAGGGGGTCGCCCGCTTTCTTCTCCCTCTCCCCGTTTACGGGGAGAGGGTCGGGGTGAGGGGGACTTGCAACGGCCTGTGCTTTCGAAAGATGCCCCTCACCCGCCGCGCTTCGCGCGTCGACCTCTCCCCGCAAGCGGGGAGAGGTGACAGGGGGAGAGTCCTCCGGCAACAATTCCCTTAAACTCACCCCCGGCCGCGGCGTCGCGCGCATCAGCTTGCGCGTATAGGGATGGGCCGGCGCGCGGAAAATCCTCGCCGAATCCGCTGTCTCGACGACGCGGCCCTTCTCCATCACGACCACGCGGTCGCAGTAGGCCGCCGCGAGCCCCAGATCGTGCGTGATCAGGATCGTCGACATGCCGCTCTTGCGCGTCAGCTCCGTGACGAGGTCCATCACGGTCTTCTGCGTCGTCACGTCGAGGCCGGTGGTCGGCTCGTCGGCGATCAGCAGCTGCGGCTTGCAGGCGAGCGCGAGCGCGATCACCACGCGCTGGCACATGCCGCCGGAGAGTTCGAACGGATAGGCGTGATAGCGCTCGCGCGGCCGCGCGATGCGCACGGAATCGAGGATTTCGACCGCTTTCTCGGTGATCGCCGCCGAGTCCGCCTGCGCGTGCTGGCGCAGCACGTCCTCGATCTGCCGCCCGACCTTGCGGATCGGGTTGAGCGCGGCGCGCGGGTTCTGGAAGATCATCGACATTTCGCGGCCGCGCAGGTCGCGCATCTGCTCGTCGCTCGCGCCGCGCACGTCCACGCCGGAGAAGATCACCGAGCCCTCGGCGATGCGTCCGGCGCGGTCGAGGATGCGCATCACGGCGAACGACGTAACCGACTTGCCCGAGCCGGACTCGCCGACGATCGCCAGCGTCTCGCCCTTGGCGACCGCGATGTCGATCTGCTGGACCGCCCTGACGATGCCGCGGCGCGTCGAGAACTCGACGGTGAGGTTCTTCACGTCGAGCAGCGGCACCGGCGGCGGTGCGTTGCTCAAGGGGAGCGCGTCGCTCATAGCGTTCCTCCCACTCCGCTCATGCCCGCGAAAGCGGGCATCCAGTTCTTCTTTTGCTTGGCCCCTGGGTCCCCGCTTTCGCGGGGACGAGCGGAGAGAGTTTGGCGTGAGACCGTCACGTGCGCCGCTGCGGGTCGACGATGTCGCGCAGCCCGTCGCCGAGGAGGTTGAAGCAGAATACGGCGATCATCAGTGCCAGCCCCGGAAAGAACGCGATCCACCACTCGCCGGACACCATGAAGGCCGCGCCCTCCGCCACCATGATGCCCCACTCGGCATCCGGCGGGCGCACGCCGAGCCCGATGAACGAGAGGCCGGCCGCGTTGAGGATCGCGTAGCCCATCGTGAGCGACATCTGCACGATCATGATCGGCATGATGTTCGGCAGGATCTGCGTCAGCAGGATGCGCGCCTCGCCGTTGCCGGAGAGCCGCGCCGCCTGCACGAAGCCCGCCTCGCGCCGTACGTTCGCCTCGGTGCGGGCAATGCGCGCGTAGAGCGGGAAGTTCACGATCGCGGTGGCGATCACGATGTTCTGCACGGTGTTGCCGAGCGCCGCCACGATGCCCATCGCGAGCACGAACAGCGGGAACGCCATGATGGTGTCGGCGATGCGCGAGACGATGCGGTCGGTCCAGCCGCCGAAGAAGCCCGCCGCGACGCCGGCAAGCCCGCCCATCAGGAACACGAGCGCCACCGAGGATACCGCGATGATGAAATCGAGCCGCGTCGCCGCGATCACGCGGCTGAACACGTCGCGGCCGAGCTGATCGGTGCCGAACCAGTGCGCGCGCGAGGGGGCTTTCAGTGCCATCGGGGTATTGGAGGCGAGCGGATCATAGGGGACGATGTGCGGCCCGAGGAGCGCGGCGATCACGATCAGCACGAACAGCGCGAAGGCGAAGCCGGTGACGGGGTTCTCGCTGATGACATAGCGGGCGTGCTTGAGCGTTGCGATGATGCCGCCTTGTGCGGGAGCTTCCTTGAGGGCGATGTCGCTCATCCCTCGAGCCTCACGCGCGGATCGAACAGCTTCGTAGGGTGGGCAAAGCGTCGCGCAGCGACGCGTGCCCACGTGGACATTGCCAGATGCTCCGCTGACGGCGTGGGCACGGCGCTTCGCGCCTTTGCCCACCCTACGCGGTGGTGTTCGCTCATCCCTCGAGCCTCCCGCGCGGATCGATGATGCCATAGAGCACGTCGATCAGAAGGTTGAGCAGCACGTACATGATCGCCATGGTGAGCACGAAGCCTTGCACCGGCGCGAAGTCGGAGGCGATCAGCGCCTCGACCGCGTAGGAGCCGATGCCGGGCCAGGCGAACACCTTCTCGACCAGAACGTTCGCGCCGAGCAGGAACGAGAACACCATGCCGAGCGTGGTGACGACCGGCAGCATCGCGTTGCGAAACGCATAGGTGACGACCACGGTGAACGGCGTCAGCCCGCTGGCGCGGGCGGTGCGCACGAAGTCGGAGGCGAGCACGGCGAGCATCGAGGCGCGCGTCATGCGCGCGATCGGCGCGAGCGAGAAGATGCCGAGCGTCAGCGCGGGCAGGAAAAGCTGGCTGAGCGAGGCGCGAAAGACCTCGAAGTCGCCGGCGATGAGTGAGTCGATCAGGTAGAAACCAGTGACTTTGGGAGGGGCAGAAAGAAATGTGTCGAGCCGACCGAGTGGCGCCGGCGCCCAGCCGAGCTGATAATAGAAGACATACACCAGGATCAGCCCGGTGAAGAACACCGGCAGCGAGACGCCCGCGGTCGTCACCACGCGGCAGGTGTGATCGACCCACGAATTCGGTTTCACCGCCGCGAAGATGCCGAGCGGGATCGCGATCGCGACCGACACGATGAGACCGAGCAGCGTCAGCTCGGCGGAGGCGGGGAGGCGGTTGCGGATTTCGGTGACGACCGGCTGGCCGGTGGTGAGCGACTGGCCAAGATCGCCCTTCGCGAGATCGCCGACGTAGCGCGCGAACTGCTGCGGCAGTGGCTTGTCGAGGCCGAGCTTGGCGCGAATCTGCTCGATCGCTTCCTTGGTGGCAGCCGGCCCCGCGAAGTAGGCCGCCGGATCGCCGGGCAGCGCGCGGGTGAGCAGGAAGGTGACGATCACCACACCGATCAGCGACGGGATCGCGATCAGCAGACGCTTGGCGATGACGGTGAGCATCATGCCTCTCCGTCGTCATGCCCCGCCAACGGGTCCGGCCTCCGGCCGGCCCGATGACAGGTTCCGGCGGGGCACCCAGTCATCGCCGTGGAAGGAATTGGCATCGGTGCGACCAACGGGCTGCGGTGCTTACTGGGTCGCCCGCCTTCGCGGGCGATGACGAGTGTGAGGGTTAGCCCTTGGTCAGCGCGCGGTAATCGACACGCCTCTCCGTCGTCATGCCCCGCCAACGGGTCCGGCCTCCGGCCGGCCCGATGACAGGCTCCAGCGGGGCACCCAGTCATCGCCGTAGAAGGAATGGGCATCGGTGCGACCAACGGGCTGCGGTGTTTACTGGGTCGCCCGCTTTCGCGGGCGATGACGATTGTGAGGGTTACCCCTTGGTCAGCGCGCGGTAATCGAGCCGGCGGTGGAACCAATACTGGTAGCCGCCGACGTTCTTCTGCATCGCGACGTTGACGTAGGGCTGGAAGATCGGGATGCGCGGCATGTCCGCATAGGCGAGATCGACGAAGCTCTTCACGTCCTTCTCGTATTTCTCCTTGTCGCCGACGGCGGCTGCGTCCACCGCGCCGTCGATCATCGCGTCGATCGCCTTCGACTGGTAGCTCATCGTGTTGAAGATCGAATTCTTGCCGTGATAGCACCAGATGAAGAAGTACTCGGGATAATCGAGCCAACCCGAGAACACGTTGGTGTAGAGCGGCAGCACCTTCTTGTTCAGCTCGGTGCGCCAGTTGGCGCCGGGGATCTTGTTGATCGTGGTCTTGATGCCGATCTGCGCGAGGCTCTCCTGCGTGAGCACGCACAGCGGCTCGTTCACGCCCGCAAAGCCGAGGTCAAACGAGAGCGTGGTCTCGAAGCCGTTCGGGTAGCCGGCTTCGGCGAGCAGTTGCTTCGCCTTCGCGATATCGGTGGTGAAGCTGTGCGGCTGCGGCCAGGCGACTTCGGTCTTCGCGTCGGCCGGGGCGCCGAACATCGGCTTCGACAGACCGAACAGCACCGCGTCCATGATCTTCTGGTACGGGATCGCGTAGGCGACCGCCTGCCGCACTTTAAGATTATCGAACGGCGGCTGCTTCACGTTCATGCCGAGGTACTGGATGCCGTTCGAATAGGGCGTCGACACGATGTTGAGCTTGCCGGCGTCTTTGAGCTCGACGAAATCCTTGTTCGGCAGATCGTAGGAGATGTCGGCGTCGCCGCGCTCCAGGAGCGCGCGCCGGTTACCCGCCGACGGCACCATGCGCCACACGATGCGGCGCACCTTTGGCAGCGGCCCGCCCACCCATTTGTCGTTGCGCTCGAGGATCACTTCGGTGCCGGCGGTCCACTGCACCACGCGATAGGCGCCCGAGCCCGCCGTGTTCTGCTTGGTGTATTCGAGACCCCACGGGTCCTTTTCGTTCGCCTTCGACTTGACGAGCTCCGAGTTGTAGATCGCCGGCACGATCACGGCGAGATCGGGAATCGTGAGGCGATCCTTCTTCATGAAGTCGACGCGCACGGTGTGATCGTCGACCATGACGAACTGCTCGGGCTTGGTGAGCGAGCCTGCCCCCATCTGGAAGGTCGGGAATCCGCCGACCGTGACGGCGCGGTCGAGCGACCACTTGACATCCTTGGCAGTCACCGGCGTGCCGTCCTGGAAGACGGCGTTCTTCTTCAGCTTGAAGGTCGCCGACATGTCACCGACGATCATGTCGTCGGCCAATTCCATCTTGTATTTGTCCTTGTCGTAGTACGGGACGCCGTTCGGCCCGGTCTTCATCTCGTGGCTGATCAGCCGGTCGTAGCAATTCCACGACACCTCGTAGCCAGGGACGTTGGTGCCGACGCCATGGATGTCGATGTTGTTCGGCCCGCTCTCCGACACGATCAGCAGCGTCTCCTGCCGCCCCTGCGCCTTGGCGGGCGAGAAGATCGCGGGCGCCGGCAGGGCCGCGCTCGCAGCGAGCGCCGATGCGGTTTTCAGGAAATCCCGACGTTTCATATGCAGCCCTCCCGGCCCCTCGGACGTGATCCAGGAGGTCTGTTCCGCAAGGTGCGTGCCATCCCGCCGAGGCAAGCCGCCGTATCCCTCAAGTCATTGATTTATCTTGTGGATAACCGGGACCGCCTGGGCGTTCCGGGCCATCTGCGGCTTCGCCGGGCTGCCCCTGATGATGCGGTGTCGGGCTAATTTTTAGGCAGTGGCGGATAGCGGCGACGAGGACGACGAATTTTTCTGAAAAACGGATCGGCTGCGGCCCAGGTCACCCCTGACCGTGCCCGGTTGCAACTGATAATTGCCGGGTCCATCATTCGTGCGGCGACGACCAATTCTTTGACGCGGACTGATTTTTCAAATTTTACGCGGGCAGGGGGTGTTCATGCGATCGATTCGCATGCCGTTCCTCATCGATCTCAAGCGCGTCGACAGCGAGCCGGATATCCACGCGATGGTCGCCGATCAGCGGCTCGACCGCGACTTCGTTTCGCGCGGCCCGCTGGTCAACCGCCTTCTCGTCGGGCGCGTCATTGGCG
>JBAVXH010000234.1:0-2090 GCA_049698215.1 Xanthobacteraceae bacterium
CGGCGCCGGCGCGTCGCGCAGCGCGGCGGCGCTGAAGAAGCGCGCCGGGATCTGGGTGGTGCACACCTACGACACCAGCGAACTCGCCCGCCCGCACCGCGATCGCTCCTACGCGCGCGCGCTTACCAGCGGCGATCGCGTCATCGTGCCGTCGCAATACATCGCCGAACGGGTCGCGGCGCGCCATCAGGTGGCGCGCGAGAAGCTCGCGGTCATCCCACGGCGCATCGACGGCGTGCGCTTCGATCCGCCCGCGATCAGTCCGGAGCGCGCGATGGTGCTGCGCCGCGGCTGGAAGATCGTGCGCGGCCAGCGCGTCGTGCTGATGCCGGGCCGTATCGATCCCGCGAAAGGCCAGCTCACGCTGGTCGAGACAGCGCGCATCCTGACGAATGGCGGGCTGCGCGGCGTCGTGTTCGTGCTCGCGGGCGACAACCGCCAGCATTTCGACTACGCCCGGAAGATCGCCGCCCAGGCCGAAGCGCACGGCGTCGCGCATCTGATCCGCCAGATCGGCGTCTGCCCGGACATGGCGGGCGCGTACCTCGCGACCGATCTCGTTGCGATTCCGCAGATCGAGCCGCCGGCGTTCCCGCTTGCGGCCGCGGAGGCGATGGCGATGGCGCGCCCCGTCATCGCGACCAATGTCGGCGCGCTGGCCGAGATCGTGCAGGCGCCGCCGAACGTGCTCGAATCCGCGCGCACCGGCTGGCTCGCCGAGCCGGACGATCCGCTGAGTTTCGCGCGTGCGATGGCCGACGCGCTGGCTGCCGAAGCGTCAGCCTACAGCGCGATCGGAACCCGCGCGCGCCGCCTCGCCCATCAGTTCTTCACGCCGGCGCGCACCGCAGCCGCGGCGCTCGATCTCTATGCGAACTTGTTCGAAGGACGCGGCTGAAACGTTCAGCGCGGAAACTGCGAGTAACGCAACGAGCGTGATTGCGCTCGGCATTATTCCGGACTATCAAGCGAGCATCGGGGACGGTAGATCACATCAATGGTGGCCGCCGATTCGGGGTGAACGGCGCCGCCGGGGCGATGAGGTCGATCTTGAATTCGCGAGCTTACGCGCGCCGTCCGCTCGACTCTGACGCGGATATCGAAATTCCTGTCGCAGCGCCAAAGGTCGTTGGCGAAGTCGTCGCGTTTTCGCGGCCGCTGACCGTGCTGGTGCTCGCGCCCACGCTGCACGCGGGCGCAGCCGATGCCGGTGCGGTCGATCTCGCGCGCATCCTGCGCGGCGCCGGCCACAAGGTGATCGTGGCGTCGAACGGCGGCAGGCTCGAGGAGGAGGCGATCGAGGCGGGCGCCGCATTCATCCGGCTCGATGTCGCCGACTTCAACCCGATCTTCATCGCGCGCGCCGCGTTCGCGCTGAGAGGCATCGTGCGCCGTGAGCGTTGCGATGTGATCCATGCGCACGGACGTGCAGCGGCGTGGGCCGGGCTGGTCGTCTCGCGCGCGACCGGCGTGCCGCTGATCACCACCTGGCACAAAGGCTATCGCGAGCAGAATATCTTCAAGCGGCTCTGGAACAGCTCGATGGTGCGCGGCGCGCGCGTGATCGCCGTGTCGGACCAGATCGCCGAGATGATCACCGAGCGCCACCGCACGCCGCCCGAAAACATCCGGGTGGTGCCGGCGGCGATCGATATGGCGCGTTTCGATCCCGGGCTTGTCTCGGAAGACCGGCTCGACACGATCCGCCGGTCGTGGGGCGTCGCGCCCGACACCAAGGTCATCCTCGTGGTCGGCCGCATGCTGCGCCGCAAGGGCCACCATGTGGTGGTCAAGGCCGTGCACCGGCTCAAGGAGCGCGGCCTGAAGGATTTCGTCTGCGTGTTTGCGGGCGAGGATCAGGGCCGCACCCGCTATACCGGCGAGCTCTGGGATCTCGTCACCGAGACCAGGACCAGCGATGTGGTGCGGCTCACCGGCGCGGTCGACGACGACATGCCGGCCGCCTATGCGGCCGCGACCGCCGTGGTCTCGGCCTCGATCCAGCCGGAGGGCTTGCAGCGCGCGATCCTGGAGGCGCAGGCGATGGCGCGCCCCGTGGTGGTGTCCGACCTCGCCGCGGGACCCGACGC
>JBAVXH010000235.1:0-29105 GCA_049698215.1 Xanthobacteraceae bacterium
GCGGCGAAGACCTTCACGGCGAAACTCAATCGCAACATGGTGGCCTCGATCGACGACGTGCAGAAGGTGCTGCTCGACAAGACCGCGCAGGTGGTCGATGCGCGTTCGGCCGGCCGCTTCCGCGCCGAGGCGCCGGAGCCGCGCCCCGGCATGCGCGGCGGCCACATGCCGGGCTCGTTCAACGTCCCTTATGATGAGGTGCTCAAGGACGGCCGGCTCAAATCGCACGACGAGATCGCGGCCGCCTTCCGCCAGGCGGGGGTCGATCTCGACAAGCCTGTGTTCTCGAGCTGTGGCTCCGGAGTGACGGCCTCGATCCTCACCTTCGCGATCGAGGCCTTAGGCAAGGCGCCGGGCCGCGTCTACGACGGCTCCTGGGCCGAATGGGGCGGCCGGCAGGACACCCCGATCGTAAAGGGCTAGCGGCGTTTCTTCCGGCCCGCGGCCTTGCGGGGCTTTGCGGCGCGTTCCTGCTCGCTGGGCGAGTGCAGCAACGCCTTCCTGAACTTGCCGATATCCTCTTCTTTGTGTCCGTAGCTGATAATGCGGTAGATCTTGCGCGCGATTCCGACGTTGCCGCCGCCCGTGTTGCACACAATCCCGGGGCCGTCCTTGTCGCGCATCTTGTTGGTGTTGCTGCTGATCCAGTCGTGGTTTTCGATCACGGTCTCGATCCGGACGTCCTTGGCAAGCTTGATGCCCATCCCGGCCAGGAACGCGCGCGGGTCCTTGAGAAACTCCAGGTACTCCGCCGGGTTGCATTCCCAGAAATGCAGCCCGAACGGCTCATTCCTGATGATCTCCGAACGCGCGGACAGGTCGACAATCTTTGACGGCATCACGCCACCTCCTGGTTTTGAAAGCGGTTCCATCTTACGGCCTGCAGTTGCTTTTGGCTGCCAGGAATCTCTGAGGGCCGCCGGCCTCGTCGGATGAACCGATGGTCGCGCTGGTGTAGGTTCGGTGAGCTTAAGGATTCACGGCATGATCTTCCGCCAGCTGTTCGACAGCGTATCTGGCACCTACACCTATCTGCTCGCCAGCCGGCGCGGCGGCGAGGCGCTGATCATTGATCCGGTGTTGGAGAAGGTCGACCGCTATCTCCAGCTCATCCGCGAGCTCGACCTCAAACTGGTCAAGGCCGTCGACACACATCTGCATGCCGATCACATCACCGGGCTCGGCGCGCTACGCGACCGCACGCATTGCATCACCGTGATGGGCGAGCAGACTAAGGCCGACGTCGTCTCGATGCGGCTGTCGGAAGGCGAGAAGCTGTCGATCGAAGGTTTATCGCTCGACGTGCTCTACACCCCCGGGCACACCGACGATTCCTACAGCTATCGCATGGACGACCGCGTGTTCACCGGCGACACGCTGCTGATCCGCGGCACCGGCCGCACGGACTTCCAGAACGGCGATCCGCGCCAGCAATACGACTCGATCTTCAACAAGCTTTTGAAGCTCCCCGAGACCACGCTGGTGTTTCCCGCGCACGACTACAAGGGCGAGACGGTCTCGACCATCGGCGAGGAAAAGGCATTCAACCCGCGCCTGCAGGTGAAGTCGGTCGACGAATACGTCACTCTGATGAACAATCTCAACCTGCCCAATCCGAAGATGATGGATGTGGCGGTGCCCGCCAACATGAAGGTCGGTCTCGCGCAAGAGGAGATTGCGCGGCGCGGCTGGTCCGTGAGCGCGACGGAAGCGCTACCGCTCGTCGGCAAGCCAGGCATCGCCTTCATCGACTTGCGTGAGATGAGCGAGCGCGAGAAGCACGGTGTGATCCCGGGCTCGTTGCACACCCCTTACGGCGAGCTCGCCGCCGGCATCGCGCCTGGCGGTCTCTTGCGCGGCCTGGCGGCCAACCAGCGCCTTCTGTTCTACTGCGCCTTTGGCGAGCGCTCCGCCATGGCGGTGCAGGCCGCGCAGGACGCGCGGCTTGCCTCCGCCTGCCATCTGCAGGGCGGCATCGACGCCTGGAAAAAGGCGAGCGGGCCGCTGGAGCGGTGAGCTACGCGGCCTTTGCGCCGAGCAGCGGCACGACCCCAAGCTGTTGCAGCAGGCCCAGCGTGTCCCAGCAGTTCCAGCTTTCGACGATTTTTCCGTCCGTGATGCGCAGCATCCAGATGCCGTCCACGCGCACCTTGCGGTGGGTGGGCGGAATGCCGAAGAGCTCGCCGGTGTGCGTGCCGCTTCCGGTCCAGCGCATGACGACGGTATCACTCGCGTGGATCATGGAACGAACCTCCCAGCGCGCGTCGTTGACGGCGCGATGATAGGTGCCGATCAGCTCCTTGATGCCGGCCGGACCTTTGCCGACTCCCGGGCTGCCTGGATCGCGATAAGCATGATCGCCTGAAAAGATCTCATCGGCGAGGGCGAGCTTGCGGCCGTTGCACACTTCGTCGATGAAGCGACGCGCGATCGCGAACTTGTCAGCACCTGCAAAAGCCGCGGCGAGCTGCGCGGTGTCAGTGTGCTCCCGGAAGCGCACGACCTTGCCGCCTTTCAGGGTGAACACATGCACCCATTCGGTCGCGACCGACTTCCCGGTTTTCTTGATCTTCATCGTGTAGGTACCAAGCACGAAGACCTTGTCGTCGGCGGCGTAGAATTCACGCGGCGAAAACTCGGAGAAATCCTCGTTCTCCGCGATGCGCTGGAAGAACTCCTCGACCTGCTTGACGCCTTTGCAGGGCCCCAACGTCGGAAAATCGCTCCGCCGCCCAACCGCCTGCCAGTCAATCTGCGGATCAAGCGCTGCGAGCAAAGTCGGAGTGTCGCCGCGTCCAAACGCGGCATAAAGGTCCTGGACCTGGGCGATATTGGCGTTGCTCATGAATTTCCTCCCGGTGGTGCCTCGGTCGTCATACGGCGCCTGGAAGCTGAAGTTTCAGGCTGCGCACAATTTCAGGTGATCTGTCCCGTGACGGGCTGCCCTTCCTCGAAAAGTCAGTGCAAATTACTCCAGCAAATTCATCCAACGGGGGCTGACATGACTCAAATTCACGGTCTGGGGAGCTGCACCTGCTGTGGCGATCTCCTGGCGCACCGGTTCGACCGGCGCTCTCTGCTGCGCGCAGGCGGCGGCCTCGCGGCGTTTGCGGCGCTGCAGCCGTTCATGGCGATCGCGGCAACCGGACACTACGAGGCGATGGTGCTCGGCTGCATCGATCCGCGCCTGCAGGAGCCGGTGCGAAAGTACACAGCGAAGCACCACCTGACCGGAAAATACAGCCAGTTCGTGATCGCGGGCGCCGCGATCGGCGTGGTCGCCGAGCCGTTCAAGGATTGGCACAAGGCGTTCTGGGACAACCTCGCCACCTCGATCCAGCTGCACAACATCAAGAAGGTCATCGCGATCAATCACCGCGACTGCGGCGCCGCCAAGATCGCCTATGGCGAGGCGGCGGTCGCCACGAAGGACGCCGAGACGGAGACGCATCGCAAGGCGCTCGCGGAATTCCGCCGCCAAGTCAACGAGAAGCAGCCCAAGCTCGGCGTCGAGACCGGCTTAATGGCGATCAACGGAAAGCTCGAGCGGCTTGGCTAGGCGACTTATTGGAGCATGATCTTATCCGAAAACCGGTACCCACTTTTCGGGATCATGCTCTAGCTAGCTCTTCACCGCGCCGGCGGTGAGGCCGGAGACCATGTAGCGGCGAAACACGTAATAGATAGCCGCGGGCGGCAGCGCGTAGATCAGGCCCGTCGTCATCAGCAGTTCCCAAGGGCTGTCGTCGGCGGCGAGGAAATTGCCCAGCGCCACTGCGAGCGTGACGTTGGTGTCCTTCGACAACAGCAGGAACGCGTAGAGGTACTCGTTCCAGGCGAGCAGCAGCGCGTAGGTCCCGACCGCGACCAGCGAGGGCATCATCAGGGGAAGATAGACAAGTCGGAACAACTGCAGCGGCGAGGCGCCGTCCACGATGGCGGCTTCGTCGAGCTCGACGGGAAGCTTGTCGGAGGCCTGCTTGAGCACCCAGATCGCGTAGGGCGATGCGATCGTGACCATCGCCAGGATCAGCGCCCACTGGCTGTTGATCAGCCCGTAGAGACCCATGGTGCGGTACATCGGCACGGCCAGGAATGCGGCTGGGATGAAATAGGTGAACAGCGCCAGATTCATGATCGTGCGCCCGCCCTTCACCTTTAGCCGGCTGATCGCGAACGCCGCGGACGTTGCGACGAGCAGCGTGATCAGGCCGGTCGCCACCGCGATCACCAGCGAATTCCAGAACTGCTGCCAGAAATGATGCAGATAGTAGTGCTCCTGCCGGAACACGACACCGAAATTGCGCAGCGTCGGATTGTCAGGCCACAGTTTGCCGGCAAAGGCGGACTCCTTCGGCGAGATCGCGAAGAGAAAGAGATGATAGATCGGCAGCATGGTCCAGATCAGCACCGGAATGCCGATCAGCAACAGCTTCGCCTCGGTGGTGATCTCTCGTGCCGACGGAAATTTCATCGCGAGAGCCGTTTCATCATGAAATAGACGAGCGGAAGAATGAGCGGCAGCGCGACCACGATCGCGCCGATCGACAAATCCACCATGTCGAGCCGCAGATAGCGGATTCCGAGCGTCGCCAGCACGTGCGTGAGATCGCCCGGGCCTCCGCCGGTCAGCAGATAGACGCTGTTGAAGTCGCCGAGCGTCCAGATCATCGAGAGGATCGTGCAGGTCACATAGAGCGTCTGCATCGACGGCCAGGTGACAAACTTGAATTTCTGGAAGCGCGAGGCGCCGTCGACCGAGGCGGCTTCATAAAGATCGTCAGGGATCGCAAGCCGCGCGGCGATCAGGATCAGCGTCCAGAACGGCAGCGATTTCCAGATGTGCACCAGCATCGCCATCGAGAGCGCGATGGTGGGATTGTTGAGCCAGTTCGGGCCGTCCTCGGCGGTGAGGCGGAAGATGAGCTGGTTGATCAGGCCCCATTCGGGATTGAGCATAAAACGCAGCGACATGATGGTCGGGATCGACGGCACCGCCCACGGCAGGATGAACAGCACCGAGAGCCATTTGATCCAGGTGCGCTGCTGAATGAAGAAGCCGGACAGCAGCAGGGCAACGAACATTTTCACGTTGATCGCGACGATCAGGAACACGAGCGTGTTCAAGAGCGACCGGAAGAAGATCGGATCCTCGAACAGATGCACGTAGGTTTCCGGCCGGCGCGCGACCCAGAAACCGTATCCGATCGGATAGAGAACGAAGAAAATAAAGACGAGCAGGTAAGGGACGAGCAGGATCAGGCCCCAAGCCTGCCACGGCGTCATCCATGCCGAAATCGGCGTCCGGCCGCTCGGCGTCTCGCTAATCGCGATCGTCGCCATCGCTATGTACTCTAACGGAAGACCCCGGCCGCTGTCGCGGCCGGGGCGAAAAGTATCAACCCGCGACCTGCTTGATGCGGGCGATCATCTCGTCGACGGCCTTGTCGACCGGAACCTTTTCGTTGACCACGCGGTTCATCGCCTTCGCCCACACATTCTCATTGTTGAGGATGGTGAACTTGTAGTTCTTGGTGAACTCGAAGGTCACGGTGCCGGCCGCATACTGGTCGTGCACGGCTTTCTTGTGCCGGTTCTCCTGCCAGAACGGGCTCTCCTGCGCCTTCTTGGTCACCGGGTACCAGCGGCCGAGCGCGCCCTCGACGTAGGGCGTCAGGTTTTCTTCCTGCAGCATGAACTGCACGAATTCCTTCGCCTTCGCCTTGTTCTTGGAGTCCGCGAAGATGACGCCGACCTTTACTGCAGTCCGGTAGACCATCGGCTTGCCATCCGGCTTGTTCGGGAATCCGGCGGTCGCGATGTTCTCGGCGACGTTCTTCTTCGCCTGGTCGCGCTGCTCCTGCGTGAACGTCGCATTGTTGGAGTCGTCGACCCATTTGGCGACAATCGAGATCGTGGCGTTGTGGGTGAGGATCGACGTCTTGTTGTGGAAGGCAACGTTGTTGTCCGGGTCCTTCCAGTTGGTCGACGAGGGCGGCGTGCAGCCGCGGGTGTAGATATCGGTGTAGTCCTTCAGAGCGCCGATCAGGCCCTCTTTCACCTTCGGATCGTCGACCAGGAGCTTGCCGTTGTCGTCGACCAGCTTGACGTTGTAGGCGTCCATGAAAGTCAGAAACGAATAGAAGGAGTCGCTGGAGTCGACGCCCATCGGCTGGCCGATTGCGAACATGCGCGTGCCGGTCTTCTGCCGATAGCCCGACTGCACCTTGCCGCACCAGAAGTCCCAGTAATCCTTCCAGCCCTTCGGGATATCGCTTTCCTTGAAGCCCGCCTGCCCCAGCATGTCGATCCAGTACTGGATGTGCATGGTCTGCTGCTTCATCGGGAAAGCGTAGTAGGCGCTCTTCTTGGCCTTGTCGCTGTAAAGGAAGGTCGTCTCGACCGTGTTCGGCGCGAACTGGCCCTTCAGCGGATTGATGATGTCGGAGAGGTCCTCGAGCTTGCCCTCGAAGGCCCATTTCCCGGCGACCTGGAAGTCGAACACGTCGCCATAGGCGACATCCGGCGGCGTACCGGAGTCCATTGCGGCGACCGTCTTCGGGATCATGTCCTGCGGCGAATACTGCGAGATATCGACTTTGACCTTGGTCTTCTCTTCGAACTTCTTGACCGCCGCGAACAGCGCGTCATCTTCGGCCTTGTAGAAGCCTTTGCCCCAGAAGACCGTCAGCGTTTCCTGCGCGGACGTGGGGCCGGCGGCGATCAAGGCGCACACCGCCACGGCACCGGCGAAATATCGGATCATCCTTCTCTTCCTCCCTTGTATTCACGATTTTTCATTGACGGCACGCGGCCGTCCGTCGGATGGCCGAGGGCCTAACATGCTAGCGCCGCCCCGGCAAACCTGGAGCGGCCACGGTATCGCGGTCCGTCAGTGCAGGATCTGGCTGAGGAACAGCTTGGTCCGCTCATGCTGCGGATGCGCGAAGAAGTTCTGCGGATCGTTCATCTCGACGATCTGCCCGAAGTCCATAAAGATCACCCGGTTCGCGACCTGGCGCGCGAAGCCCATTTCGTGCGTCACGCAGAGCATGGTCATGCCCTCCTCGGCGAGCTGCACCATGGTGTCGAGCACTTCCTTGACCATTTCGGGGTCGAGCGCCGATGTCGGCTCGTCGAACAACATGATCTTCGGCTTCATGCACAGTGCGCGCGCGATCGCGACACGCTGCTGCTGGCCGCCCGAGAGTTGGCCCGGATATTTGTGAGCCTGCTCGGGGATCTTCACCTTGGTAAGGAAGTGCATCGCGACATCCTCAGCCTCCTTCTTCGGCATCTTGCGCACCCAGATCGGTGCCAAGGTGCAGTTCTCCATGATGGTGAGGTGCGGGAACAGGTTGAAGTGCTGGAAAACCATTCCGACTTCGCGCCTGATCTCGTCGATCTTCTTGAGGTCCCCGGTGAGCTCGATCCCGTCGACGACGATGCGCCCCTGCTGATGTTCCTCCAGCCGGTTGATGCAGCGGATCATGGTCGACTTGCCGGAGCCTGAGGGCCCGCAGATCACGATGCGCTCGCGTCGCTCGACCGCAAGATTGATGTCGCGCAGCACGTGGAACTCGCCGTACCACTTGTGCATGCCGGCAATTTCCACCGCGAGCTTGCCGTCATCCTTCGTCGCCGCCGCCACGTCGCTCATCGTCACACCTGATGGTTAGCGTCTGTCACCTTTGGCAAGCCGCGCCTCGACGCTCTTCGCGTAGCGCGACATGCCGTAGCAGCAAATGAAGTAGAAGATCGCGGCGAACGCGTATCCGGTCGCGCTGGTGGTCGGTGCCGCCCATTTCGGGTCGATACGCGAGACCTCGACAGTGCGCAGGAAGTCGAAGATGCCGACGATCACGACCAGCGTCGTGTCCTTGAACAGCCCGATATAGGTGTTCACGATGTTCGGAATGGTGATCTTCAGCGCCTGCGGCAGGACGATCAGATACATCATCTGCCAGTAGCCGAGTCCGACCGCCATAGCGCCTTCGTACTGGCCCTTCGGGATCGCCTGCAGGCCGGCGCGCACGACTTCCGCCATGTAGGCCGCGGCGAACATCGCAATGCCGATCAATGCGCGCAACAACTTGTCGGGCGACCAGGCGTCGGGCACGAACAGCGGCAGCATCACGCTTGCCATGAAAAGCACGGTGATGAGCGGCACGCCGCGCACGAACTCGATGAAGATCACCGAGAACAACTTCACGGCCGGCATGTGCGAGCGGCGTCCGAGGGCGAGCAGGATGCCGATCGGCAACGAGAACACGATGCCGACCCAGGACACCACGATGGTGACCAGCACCCCGCCCCACAGCGAGGTGTCAACCTTGCGCAAACCAAGCGCCGGCATTCCGACCAGGAGGATGTAGGACATGATCGGAACGACGACGAAGAAATACAGCGCCCCGAGGTCGCGCCGCGGCGCCTCCAGCCAGAGCATCCAGAAGATGCCGACAGCGAGCATCGCGAAGAACACGTCGACCCGCCAACGCTCCGGGATCGGATAGGAGCCGTAAATGAAATAAAAGAAGCGGTCGCGCACGAAGGCCCAGCAGGCACCCACTTCCGGCCGCTCGGCGGTCGGCAGGCATGCTTCACGGTCAGTGCCGCTCCACACCGCGTGCAGGAACAGGAAGTCGATCAGCGGCGGCACGATCCAGTAGATGAGCAGCGCGCTGAACAGCGTCAGCGCGATGTTCGCGGGGCCGGAGAACAGGTTTGCCCGCATCCAGCCGATCGCGCCGGTAGTCGCGGCAGGCGCCGGCATGGCGTCCACCGGCGCGGAGCGCACGTACCGATGATTCACGCTGTCCTGGGTTGCGACCGCCATGGCGTCACCGTTCGACCAGCGCGATGCGCGCGTTGTACCAGTTCATCGCCATCGAGGTGACGAGACTAATCGTGAGGTAGACGGCCATCGTGATCATCACAACCTCGACCGCCTGGCCGGTCTGGTTGAGCACCGTGCCGGTGAAGATCTGCACCAGATCCGGATAGCCCACGAACACCGCCAGCGAGGAGTTCTTGGTCAGGTTCAGGTATTGATTGGTGAGCGGCGGAATGATCACGCGCATCGCCTGCGGGATGACCACGAGCTTGAGCGTCGGGCCGGTGCGCAACCCGACCGCGCCCGCGGCCTCGGTCTGACCTTTCGAAACCGCCATGATGCCGGCGCGCACCACTTCGGCGATGAAGGCGCCCGTATAGAACGTGAGCCCGATCAGCAGCGCGACAAACTCAGGCAGGATCTCTAACCCGCCGCGGATGTTGAAGCGTCCTTTCTCGGGGTATTCCAGCGTTGCCGGCATTCCCGCCGCGAAGAAGGCGATGAGCGGAAGCCCGATGATCAAACCCAGCGCGACAAGTCCGACCGGAGACTGTTCGCCGGTTTCTTCCTGTTTCTTTTTGGCCCAGCGAGCGTAGGCGATCGCACCGATTACGCCGATCACAAAAGCGGCCGCAACGAACTCGGCACCCTGGCTGAAGATCGGGTACGGCGCAAAGAACCCGCGATTGTTAAGAAAGATGCTGCCCGGCAGCGTCCAGCTGTCGCGCAGGTCGGGCAGCGCCTTGAGCACAGCGTTGTACCAGAACAGCAGCTGCAGCAGCAGCGGAACATTGCGGATGAGCTCGACATAGCCGGCCGAGAGCTTCGCGAGCAGGAAGTTCTTGGAAAGCCGCGCGATGCCGACAAAAAAGCCGACGATCGTCGCCAGCACAATGCCGATCGCCGCGACAAGCAGCGTGTTGAGCAGGCCGACCCAGAACGCACGGCCGTAGGTGCCGGCCTGTGCCGAATACTCGATCAGCGTCTGGCTGATGTCGAAGCCAGCGGTCTGATTCCAGAAGCCGAATCCGGACGCGATCTTCGCGCGCGCGAGATTGTCCGCTGCATTCTTGACCGCCGAATAGGCGAGGAAAACGATGACCGCGCAGAGGAGCACCTGATACGCGATGCTGCGGACCTTGGGGTCGTAAAGCAGCGAGACTTTCGGTGGGCCGCTGTCCTGCGCAATGCTCATTCGTTGTCCCCGAGCGCCCTCACTGGCGCCCGCCCACTCCGGGTCCCACATTTCAGCCTACGTTTTCACCACATGCAAGCACTGTGACGAAAAAGGCCGGGTGGAATGCCACCCGGCCCCAACCTTCCAATGGGACTCGCGTCAGCGGATCGGCGGTGCGTACTGCAGTCCGCCCTTGGTCCACAGCGCATTGATGCCTCGAGCGATCTTCAGCGGCGAGCCCTGCCCGACGTTCTTCTCGAACACCTCGCCGTAGTTCCCGATGTGCTTGACGATCCGGAAGGCCCAGTCCTTGGTCAGGCCAAGCTGTTCGCCGTAATTGCCTTCGGTGCCGAGCAGGCGCTTCACGTCCGGATTGGCGGATTTCATCTGCTCGTCGACGTTCGCCTTGGTGACGCCAAGCTCCTCGGCGGTCACCATCGCGAACTGCGTCCACTTCACGATGTCGAACCACTGGTCATCGCCGTGACGCACGGAGGGTCCGAGCGGCTCCTTGGAGATGATTTCCGGGAGCACGATGTGGTCGTCCGACTTGGCGAGCCGCAGGCGCTCGGCATAGAGGCCCGAGGCGTCCGTGGTGAACGCGTCGCAGCGGCCGGAGTCGTAGGCCTTGATCGCCTCGTCGGCAGTCGCAAACGTCACGGTCTTGAGCTTCATCTTGTTGGCGCGGAAATAGTCCGCGAGATTGAGCTCTGTGGTGGTGCCCTGCTGCACGCAGACCGCCGCGTCGTTGAGTTCGAGCGCCGAGTTGACCTTCAGCGCCTTGCGCACCATGAAGCCCTGCCCGTCGTAGTAATTCACGCCGGTGAAATTGAGGCCGAGCGAGGTGTCGCGCGAGGAGGTCCAGGTGGTATTGCGCGCGAGCACATCGACGTCGCCCGACTGCAGCGAGGTGAAGCGCTGCTGCGCGGTGAGCGCAACGAACTTCACCTTGGTCGGGTCGTTGAAGATCGCAGCCGCCAGCGCGCGGCAGAAATCGACATCGAGGCCGGTCCAGTTGCCCTGTGCATCAGGAAGGCCGAAGCCGCCGAGCGTGCCGTTGGCGCCGCAGTTGAGAATGCCGCGCGACTTGATGGTGTTGAGCGTTTGTGCGGACGCCGCTGATGCGGCAAACGCAACCGCTGCCGCAAGGGCGATCGTGGTGACGGCACGTTTCATGACTAAACAATCTCCAGGCTAGAGGGTGATTTTCATCTCTTTGGGCAGCCGTCGGGAGGAGCCGCGCCGCCCCCGAGTTGGGTCGCATCTCAGAACGATCGCTCAGCGAGGTCAAGGGGTTGAGATTGGACCTTGTGACGCGGTAAATGCCTCGATCGGGAGCCATCATGACTCGCAGACCTGACAACGGAAATGGCGGCGGCGGAACCGGCAAGCCGCTGTCGCCCGCAACGCGCCTCGTGACCGCGGGCCGCGACCCGCACGAGCAACATGGGTTCGTCAATACGCCGATTTATCGCGGCTCCACGGTGCTTTATCCGAACGTGGAAAAATTCTTGCACCGCGACGCGAAGTACACCTACGGCACCAAGGGGACCCCCACCACCAATTCGCTCGAGGTGGCCTGGAGCGACCTCTCCGGCGCTGCCGGGACCGTGCTTGTGCCGTCGGGACTTGCCGCGATCTCGCTTGCGCTGCTCGCGTGCCTGAAGGCCGGCGACCATCTGCTGGTACCTGACTCGGTTTACCGGCCGACGCGAAACTTCTGCGAAAGCGTGCTGAAGAAATTCGGCGTCGAGACCACTTATTACGATCCCCTGCTCGGCGCGGACGTAGCGTCATTGTTCAAAGCAAATACCCGCGCGGTCTTCACCGAGGCGCCCGGCTCGCTCTCCTTCGAGATGCAGGACATTCCGGCGATCGCGGCCGTTGCCCATGCACGCGACCTGATCGTGCTGATGGACAACACTTGGGCGACGCCGCTGTTCTTCCCGCCGCATGCGCGCGGCGTCGACATCGCGATCGAGGCCGGCACGAAATATTGCAGCGGCTCGTCCGACCTCCTGCTCGGCATGGTGTCGGCGAATGAACGCTGCTGGCGCGAGCTGCGCGCCACGTTCGACACGATGGCGATCTGCGCGGGTCCGGAAGACGTGTTCCTGGCGCTGCGAGGTCTGCGCACCATGCAGGTGCGGCTGATGCATCATCAGCAGTCGGCGCTCGCGATCGCCAAATGGTTCGCGTCGCGTCCCGAGGTCGCCCGCGTGCTGCATCCGGCGCTCGAAAGCGATCCCGGTCACGCCATCTGGAAACGCGATTTCACCGGCGCGTCGGGGCTGTTCAGCATCGTGCTCAAGCCGATGCCCGACAAGGCCGCGCATGCCTTCATCAATGCGCTGACGCTGTTCGGGATCGGCGCCTCATGGGGCGGGTTCGAAAGCCTCGCGATTCCGTTCGACTGCGCGGCGTTCCGCACCGCCACCAAATGGGATCCGGGCGGACCCACGATCCGCTTCCATATCGGGCTTGAGGATGTCGGCGACCTGACGGCCGATCTCGAGCGCGGCTTTGCCGCCATGCGGGCGATTGTCTAAGGATTGTACGCCCTAAACACGGAATCCGCTCTTCCCCGAAGAGCGAATAATTTGTACGGCGTTGAGTATGTCCGCTCAGAGCTAACAAGACACATCGACGTGCTCGAAACTGGAAAAACCTCTCCGATAGTCGGCTCTTTGCGATCGAAAAGGGGGCGGTCTTATTGCCGCCCTGATCCGTGATGAACCTTCGCCTGGGAGGTTCCGTGATGGGCTACGAAAAACACCAGCTAGCGCTCAAAGAACAAGCTTGGCAGCATGTAGCGCAAAACAGCAATTGGCGTTGCTCAATGTGCAATATCACTCCACCTCTTTGCGATAGAGAGACCTATCTGCGAACAGGGTTGTGCGGTTACTGCGATCACGTATTGAACAACGATGACTAGATAGGGGGCGCCAATAGAAACCGCCGACCCCGGAACTCTTGCTCAAGCCGCCGAGTCAATGCGGTTGAACTACGGCGACGTTTCAGACCTGCCGCCGGAGCTAGTCAACACACTTGCCAATGTACACTACCGCTTCCACGAACTAGCGCGCGCCCGCATGCCGTCCACGCCCGACTCCTTCGAGGCGTGGTCCAGAGCTGTCGCACGCTACGGGACGGCGGCCAAGCACGCTCCGCAGATGGTCAAGGAGGCCCGCGAGGCTCGCTCGAACCCTGAGATTTTTCGGTTCATCGTCGGCACGATGGTCGACATCATGAAGTATCGGATGGACCCGGAGTTTGCATTGAATCGGCCAGAGGCGGAGCGGGCGAGACACCGCGACCCGTCGAAGGTTGACGAGATTACGGACCTCTCGGTGCGCATGGGCCTGACAGCGCTCCGGCCCAGCGAACCCCAATCCCGGACCGACCGTGAGGCCATAATCACCGCAATAAGATCCGGAGACCTTGATTCTTTTCGTCGCTTTCTTGAGGCCAATCCATCGGCATTGAACGCGAAGCAACCACCCCACGGTTGGACTGTACTGCATGACTTGGCGGCACTTGGAAGGGAGACCCTACCGGTCCATGCAAGAATGGCAGGTGAACTCATCAGTGCGGGCGCAGACGTGAATTGTCGCAACGTACTGGGTTGGACGCCCGTTCATCTGATTGCAATGCAAGGGCAGAAAGAAGCGTGCGAGCTGGCAAGAATACTCATCGCTCATGGCGCGGACGTAAACGCAACTGCCAATGATGGCATCTCCGATTGGGAGATTTTCTGGCAGCACGGCGATGAAATTCGTGAAATTTTTAGCGCCGCCTCTCTGAGAGGTAGATCCTCGTGACTTCCTTCTGCGGCCAATCGAACACACCTCGGATCAAGTCCGGGCGAGCCTTGCCGGAAAATACTACGCGGCCGTCGCCTGCTTCTTCTCGCGCAGCACGAAATAAAGATTGCGCAGGTAGATGAAGAGCCCGAGTCCCTGCCCGGCGATGAACACCGGATCGCGGCGGTAGAGCGAATAGGCGAACAACAGCACGCCGCCGCCGATCGAGAACAGCCAGAACGCGGTCGGGATGATGCTGCGCCCCGCCCGCTCGGACGCGATCCACTGCACCAGGAAGCGCATGGAAAACAGCGCCTGCGCGACAAAGCCGAGCGCCACCCATGCATCGAACTGCATGACGAATACGTCGTGCAGATAGTTTGAAACAACGCTGAGCATTCAGACCTCCGAAACCTGCGGCACGCGCTTGCGGCGGCGGACGAGCCACCACACCCCGGCGAGATCGAGAATGCCGACCCATAGCCGGTCCCATAGTCCGTAGTTCGATTTGCCGGCATGACGGGGGCGGTCGATCACGTCGACATAGGCGATGGTGTAGCCGTCGCGGCGGAACAGCGCGGGCAAGAAGCGATGCAGCCCGTCGAAGTACGGCAGCGCCAGGAAGGCGTCGCGGCGAAACACTTTCAGGCCGCAGCCTGAGTCGCGCGTGCCGTCGCGCAGAATCGCGCCACGCACGCTGTTGGCGATGCGCGACTGAAACTTCTTGGCCGCGCCGTGCCGGCCGACGCGCTGACCCGCCACAAGCCCGATGCGCGCCCCGCCTTGCTCGAAGGCATGCAGCAGCGCCGGAATGAACGACGGATCGTTCTGTCCGTCGCCGTCGAGCGTCGCCACCAGCGGCGCGCGCGCGGCGGAAACGCCGCTGCGCACCGCGGCGGACTGGCCGCAGGACATCGTGTGCTTGATCTGGCGCAGATACGGCCGTTCGGACTTGAGTTCGGTGAGCACCTGCTCGGTGGCATCCGCCGACCCATCGTTGACGTAGATCAGCTCGAAGTTCCAGCGGCCATCGAGCGCGGCCGCGATCTCGTCGGCGAGCAGGCGCACGTTGTCGGCCTCGTTGCGCACGGGAACCACCACCGAAACGGCAGGCGTGGTTGTTGGCGTTGTCTCGGGCATCGGCGTCCGCTTGGAACCTGTCAGGCCGGCTTCTTATTGGCCGAGCAACCGGCAGGCAACCGCCTTGACGCGACGCCAGGACGGACCCGGCATCGCATGCACGGTGCCGTCAGCGCCCGGAATGAAGGCAAGCCGGCGCGCCGCGAACCAGTTGCGCACGAGGATTGCGCCGAAGCCGCCCACGAAGGCCGCCGCAATCACGTCGCTGACGAAGTGTGCCTGGATGACCACGCGGCTCACCCCGATGACAGCCGCGAAGGTCCAGACCGGCGCGCGCAGCCGTGGCCACAGCGCGCCGACCGCAATCGCGAGCGCGAAAGCCGCCGCACTATGGCCGGACGGCAGACTCGCGTATTTGTGCTGCCATGACCACGGCGAATACGTGAAGGGACCGAGATCAGACGGCCGCATTCGTCCGATGAAGCCTTTGACCACGGTGACGAAGAGGCCGGGCAGCGCAATCGCCAGGAAGAGGAACTCGAGACGCACAACGAGGCTCGTGAGCACGAGGTTGGTCATGCGGCCGGCGCTCGGGGTGCACAGAACTGCTGCGAGCACGATCAGGCCGCCGATCGGAGTGAGGCTCCACCCGGACCGCCCGAAATCGGTGATCTCGTTGAAGGTGTCGACCAGCCAGAGCGGCAGCGTTCCGGCAAACGTGAAGCCGCGCGCGTCGACCAGCAGCATGGCAAGGCCGACCAGCAGCATGCCCGCAAACGCGCCGAGCCCGAGCCGCAGCCGCGGTGGCAAAAGGCGCGATTCCGGAAACCGGCGCGGGCGCATCACCAAGCCAAGCCAGCCGAGCAAGGTGCCAGCGATGCGGCGCAAGCCGCTCTCGGGCACGGATGCTTTACCGAGCAGGCTCGCGGTCACAGCGGCGGCTCCGCCCGGTAGATCGCGAACGAGACCTGCCGTCCGCCATTGATATTGAAGCCGCCGTCGAGCCGGCGGCCGAGGCGGTAACGCAGGCCGATCTGCTCGGCGCGCTGCGCGAAGGCGCGCTCCTGCCGCGATTCGATGATCGCGAACCGGCATTCGCCACCGCGCAGGATTTCGGCGGCGCTCGATCCGTCGACGAGCCGCGTGCGCGTACCGATCAGGAAGACGAGGCTCGGCTCATGGAATCCCGCGGTAGCGATCACGGGGTTGCGGCAGTCGATGCCGCGCACGATTTCGGCGAGCGCAGCACTCGGAAACACAGGCCTGAGCAGCGGGATAGCAACGCCGAGCACCGCAAAGATCATGCACAGCGCGCCGCCCGCCGCGCGCAGGAACGAGCGCTCCGCCCCTTCGACATCGTAAAGGCGCCATGCATAGAAACCGAAAATGACGCCGGCAGCCCCGACCGGCCAGGCGAGCCAGGCGAACTGGCCGCGCATGTAGAGCACGGTCCACACCGCGGCGGCGGGGATCACCGCCGTGAAGATCGGCCACATCACGGTGAAGCGCGTCAGATGCGGGTTGTCGGACAACTCGCGGCGCTCGATCAAACGCGCGATCAGGATGGCAACCGCCGGATAAAGCGGCAGCACGTAGTGCGGGAGCTTGGTCACGACCAGCTCGAACACGAGCCAGCACGGCACCACCCATGCGAGCAGGAAGCGCACCGGGAGCTCGCGGCGATGCCGCCACACGGCGGGCGCCGCAACCGCGGCAAGCGGCGCGGCGGGCCAGAACGTCACCCAGAACAGCAGCAGATAGTAGCCGGGCGGCGCGCCGTGGGTTTCCTGGCCCTTGAAGATCTTCGCGAACAGGTCGTGCCCAATCGACTCCTGGAAGAAGCTGTCCCCGGCGCGGCCCATGATGGCGACGAACCAGGGCAGCACCAGCAGCAGGATCCACAGTACGCCCACCATCGGCCGCAGGCGCATGAGCCAGTTCGCGGAGCGATCGGCGATGACGAGCGCGAGCGCCGCGAGACCCACCACCATCAGGATGAGCGGACCCTTGAGCAAGATTCCGACCGCGAGCGCCGTCCACAGGACCAGCGCATGGCTCCAGGCGATATCCCGGCCTGTGGACTGCGTGAGATACGCGCGCGCCATCACGCCCATCGCGGCGACGCAGCACATCAGCAGCACTGCGTCGGTCTTGGCGAGGCGCGCCTCGATGTTGAGCAGCGCGCATGTCGTCAACATGACGCCGGCGAGGAAGGCCGTCCGCCGCGTCACGAATGCGAGTGCCGCCCAATAGGTGAGCAATACCGCACCGATGGCGCCCAGCAACGACGGCACGCGATAGAGCCAGATCGTCGCGCGGGCGTCGCGGACGCCGACAGCCTCCGCGGCACGCACCACACCGGCCTGCATCCAGTAAATGCCAACCGGCTTCTTGTAGCGGACCTCCTCCTGGAAGCGGATGTCGATATAGTCGCCGCTTTCGATCATCTGCTTGGTCGCCTGCGCGAAGCGCGCTTCGTCGCGGTCGACCGGCGGAATGTTGAAGAACCCTGGCAGGAAGGAGATGAGGCAAACCAGGACCAGAACGGCGATGACGCGCGCGTGCGACGCCGTTGCGAAAGCGAACAGCACGCCGATGTCCTTTTGCAGCGAAGCTGGCGCGAGCCGCGCGATCATGTCCCCGCCCGTTCCAATTCGCGCGGACACTAGAGCAATCGGGCGGCTTCGCAAAGCCCGCTAAGTTGTTAAGAGACTTGGAGAAAGGCAGCTATTCGATGCGCACCACCACGCTATCGGCGACCCCGCGTGCGTCCATCACGGTCAGCCGCGCGAAGCCGGGGCCGTCGGGCGTGAAGAACAAGGTGCGCCGGTTGCCTTCCGCCGGGCGCGGCACACCGTTGACCAGCAGGGTTAACGGTTGCACGCCACCGGAAATCTTCAGCGCCATCTCGGCGCCAGCTTGCCCAAGTTCCAGTCGCGCTCCATTCGGCGGGAACATGATGCGCGGGGCGACGCCCGACGCGTCGCCTGCCAGCATGCCCGGACGGAAACGCTGCAGCGGCAACGGCAGGCGGTTGTTGGTGGCGAAGATCGCGCCCTTGGGTGCTTTCGCAAGAGCGGCCGGCAATCCGGGCAGCCGGGCGAACCCATCGAACAGGATCGGCGCTGCGGCGCCGCGGCCGATGAGTCCCGGCACCGGGGCGCCATCGGGACGACCGACCCACACGCCGATCGTCCGCCTGCCGTCGAAGCCGACCGACCAGGCGTCGCGATAGCCGTAGCTTGTGCCGGTCTTGAACGCGATGCGTCCCCCCACCGCATTCTCGGGCGGCGGTGTGCCGATCAGGACGTTGCCGACGTACCAGGCGGCGACCGGATCGAGCAGCCGGCGTGCAGGCGAAGCGTCCAGCGTGTCGCGGCGCTCTGTGAGCGCGAGCGTGTTTCCGCCGCGCGCGAGGCCGGCGTAGAGCATGGTGAGATCCGTGAGCGTCACGCCGACGCCGCCGAGCCCCATCGCGAGCCCGGGTGTCTCGCCCTTCGGAAAGATCAAGTGCCCGCCGGCATCGGCGAGCCGTGCCGTCAGGCGGCTCGCGTGGACGGCGTTGAGCAGCGCAACCGCCGGGACGTTGAGCGAGACTTGCAGCGCCTTGCGCACCGAAACCGTGCCCTGGAACGTGAGATCGAAATTCTCCGGCGCGTAGCTGCCGTAGCGGATCGGTCGATCCTCGATCAGCGTCTCGGGATGAACCAGCCCATCCTCGAACGCGAGACCGTAGATGAAGGGCTTGAGCGTGGAGCCGGGTGAGCGCAGCGCCTGGGTCATGTCCACCTGGCCGGCGCGGCGCTCGTCGAAATAGTCGGCGCCGGCAACGCGCGCGAGAATCTCGCCGGTCGCATTGTCGACCGCAACGATGGCGACGGAGATGTCAGGACCGAGCGCGCGGGCGCGCTCACGCGCGAGCTCTTCGAGGGGCTTTTGCATGTTCGCGTCGATCGTGAGCGCGACGACCTTGCGGCCCTGCGACGTACCGATCGCCTGATCGGCGGCGTGCGGCGCGAACATCGGCATCGGCCGGCGTCCGCCGTGCACGGTCTCGGCCTTCGCAAGAACGATTTCATCCGCGGGGATGCGGTCTGCCTGCGCGACGCGATCGAGCACGCGGTCGCGGGCGCGCTTCGCGACCTCCGCCACACGGTCCGGACGGCGCGCTTCGGGAGACTGCGGGACCGCGACCAGCAATGCCGCTTCGCCGAGCGAGAGTCTTCTCGGCTCCTTGCCGAAATAGGCATGCGATGCCGCGCGCACGCCTTCCAGATTACCGCCATAGGGCGCGAGGCTGAGATAGAGCGTGAGGATGTCGCCCTTGGAGAGCATGCGCTCGAGCTGGATCGCGCGCACCGCCTGGCGCAGCTTCGCGCCAAACGTGCGGTCCGTGCGCGGCTCGAGCAGCCGCGCAAGCTGCATGGTGAGGGTCGAGCCGCCTGACACGATGCGGCCGTGGGTGACAAGCTGGACCGCGGCGCGCGCGACGGCGAGCGGGTCGACCCCGTGGTGCGTGTAAAAGCGCTTGTCCTCATACGCGATCAGCAAATCGAGGTAGCGCGGATCGACGTCCTTCACGGTCGCCGGCAGACGCCAGCGCCCGTCGACCGTCGCGTACGGCCGCAGCAGTTGCCCATTGCGATCGATCACGACGGTGGAGAATTCGATGTCTTCGCCGAGCGGCGCCGGTCCGAGGGAATGGACCCAGGCGGCAAAAGCCCCTGCGACTGCACAGAGGGCGAACGCGACAGCGGCGGCGCGAACGCGCCGCCACTGCTTTGATAGACCATCACTCACTTCGCGGCCTCGATCTCGACCGAGCCGACGCCGGTGCGGCCAAAGCGGTCGGGGCGATACATGTCCTCGACGTAGGCCTGCGGCAGCACGTATTTGCCAGGCGACACGGCGCGCACCACGTAGGCGACGGTGAACACCGCCTTGTCGGCGCTCGCGCGGTCGAAGGCCGCCGTGAAGCGGTCGTCGCGGAATTCCGAGTGGGTCGGATCCTTGGCGTCCTCAATCCACGACAGCGTGCCGGTGTCGCCGGACGAGACCAGCCGCGGGTTGTCGATCTCGAACCCTGCCGGCAGATAGTCCGCCACGATGATACGGCCGAAGCTCGGCTGACCTTCGGTGATCTTCAGCACGACCGCGAAGCGTTCGTTCTGCTTCACCTTCTCGATATCGGCCCGCTCGCCGTCCAGCGTGTAATAGTAACGTTGGATCGAGAAGCCCTTGTCGGCCGCAGGCTCCGGTGTCAGCGGGGCGCCGATCACTGAAACAACCGCTTGCACGCCCGCGTCGCCGTTGTTGGTGACGCGAACGGGACCTGCGCGCAGATCGCTGGCGCTGAAGCTGCGGTAGAGCGGCCCGCGCCGCGTCTCGCCAGCAACGTCGAGCGCCATGTTGGCGGTGTCGCGCGCCAGCGCCCGCGCCGCCAACACCATCCAGGCATTCTCCTGCGTGGAGGTGTAGGACGAGAGCGTGCGCGCCGCCTCGATGCGCTCCACCGCTTTCAGGATGGATGCGCGCGGTGCGCTTCCCTCCGAGGCAAGCGCCACGAAGGCGGACGCATCGCGCAACGCCGAGCCGTAGTCGGTGCGGCCGAGCTCGAGCTTCGGCTGCGGCGGGATATCATCGAGCGCGGCGTTGTAGACGCGCTCGGCGCGTGTCTTGTCGCCGAGCATACCGAGCGCGGCGGCAAGTTGCGCCTTGGCGATCGGCGTCTTGAGGGCGTCGAGCTTGGTGTCGGCGAGATAGCGCAGGTCACCCAGCGGGGCGACGCCGTTACGCGCCAGGACGTAGTACACGTAGGCGAGATCGCTGCCGCCGTTCTTGGCCGGATCGTTCTGCGCGATGTGATTGCGCAGATTGTCGAGCGCCAAGCGGAACGCGACATCGGGCACCGCGAAGTTGCGCTCGCGCGCCCGCGTCAGGAAGTCGGTGACGTAGGCGTCGAGCCACATGTCGCCGCCGCCCGGCCCCCACAACCCGAACGAGCCGTTGGAGCCCTGCCGCGACAGCACACGCTCGACCGCGCCCTTGAGGCGATCGTCGACCGCCGCATCGAGCGAGAGATGCGCCTCGCTCGCCAGTTCATTGACGTAGAGCAGCGGCAGCGCGCGGCTGGTCGTCTGCTCGGTGCAGCCGAACGGGTAGCGGTCGAGCGCCTTGAGCAACGCCGCAACATCGAGTGCCGTCGACGCGCCGACGGAGAGCTGGACGCCACCCGTGCCCGGCACGAGGTCGGCGAACAGATCGCTCGAGATGCTGATGCTCTCGTTGCGCGCAATCGGCCGCACGGTACGGCGCGTCAGGATCTGGGTCGCGGGCTTCGCCGCCAGCGTATAGCTGCGCTGCATGTCGAAGCCGTTCGGCCCGGTGACCTTCACGGTGACATTGCCGATGCCGACCGCCGTGGCATTGATCGGCAGCATCACGCCGGAACGCTGCTTGTTGGCGAGCTTGACGGTCTGGGCCGCCTGCCCGACCTGCAACGGGCCGGACGTCTGCACGTTGATCGCGTAGTCACCCGTTGGACCCTCGACATTGTCGAGATCCAGCCGGATCGTGCCGCGGTCGCCGGTGAGCAGGAAGCGCGGCAGCGTCGCGGTGAGCACCACCGGATCGCGCACCGTGACATCGGCCGCGGCCTTGCCGACCTTGTCCTTCGACCAGGCGACCGCCATCACGCGTACGCTGCCGGAAAACGCCGGAATGTCGAACAACACTTCGGCCCAACCGTCCGACTTGACGGTGACGATGCCTGAATAAAGCGCGAGCGGCGGCTGGGTCGGCGGCGTGCCGGCGACCCCCGCGCCCGCGCCATCACCCCCCGTGCGAATTGAGCCGCGCGTGCCCTGCATGCCATCGAGCAGCTGGCCGTAGAGGTCGCGCAGCTCGGCGGAGAGCCGCCGCTGGCCGAGATAGTAGTCGTCCGGCGCGGGCGGCTTGTAGTTGGTGAGGTTGAGGATGCCGACGTCGACTGCCGCGACGACCAGTCTCGCGTCCTCACCGGTGTTGAGACCGGCGAGCTTGACCGGCACGCGCAGCGGCCCGTTCGGACGCATCAAGGTCGGCAGCGGCATCTCGACCGCGAGCGTGCGCGCTTTCCTGTCGACCGAGAACCACTGCAGGCCGATCGCGCGGCCCGGCATGCGGCTCGCCGCCTCGTCGAGTGGACGGCGCAGCGTCGCGACCACATACGCACCGGTGCCCCAGTCGCGGCCGACAGTGAGCGGAATGCGCGCCGTGCCGGCCTGCACGTCGGTCGTCGTGGTCGTGAACAGCTTGTCGCCGACAACGTTGAGCGTGACCTTGCCCGCTGTGCGGGCGGTCACCACGACTGTCATGGTGTCGCCAGCCGCATATTCCGGCTTGTCGAGCGCAATCTCGAGCAGGTCCGGCGTGTCGGCCGAGGCATCCGCATAGAAGCCCGCGTCGAACGTGACGGACGTCGGCGGAATGCTGCGATCGTCGCTCGCGACATCGAGCCGGTAGCGGCCCCAGGTCACCGGCAGTGCAATGCGACCCGGTTTGTCTGTGGCCACATCGATGCGGCCATCAGCCACCCGGCGCGTGCTCTTGACCGGCTCGTACTCCCAGCGGCCGTCGCGGCGGTAGTACTGATAGCGCCGCTCGATCTTGAGCAGCTCGTAGCGCAAGCCGGAGGCGGCCAACTGCTTGCCGTCCGGCGACACGACGATCACGTCGAACCCGGCGTTCTCGCCTTCGCCGAGCGACTTGCCGGAGAACAGCGGCTTGACGCCGATCATGGTCGCGCTCGGCACGATCGGCAGCGTGATGCTGCGCTCGACCGCACGGCCGCCGGATTCGACCAGCCGTACCGTCACTTCGGCCTCGATCGGACGCGAGGTGCCGGGCATCTTGTCGAGCGCGACGGTGAACTTGGCCTTGCCGTTTTCGTCGGTCTGCGGAAGATCTTCGAGCGAAGTCTGCTCGCTCTTCACATCGTCGTCGTCATTGGCACCGAACTGGTAGCCGGCAAAGCCGGGCCGCGCGTCGGCCGCCTTGACCTTCATCTCGCCTTCGAGATCGAGGTTGGACGCCGGCGCGCCATAGAGAAAGCGCCCGTCGAGCGTGATCTCGGCCGGCGTCTCCTTCGACAGCTTGCCGGTGGGCGACGCGAGGTCGAACTCCATGCGATCCGGCACGTAGTCTTCGACCAGGAAGCTGGCGGAGCCGACTGCCGCGCCCTTCGGGTCGGTGTAGGCGCGCACCCGATAGGTGCCGGTCGGCGCGGTCGAGATGATCGGGAACGAGAGCGAGCGCCCGCCGAGCCCCTGATCCTGCACGACGGCGCGCCGATACTCGACGCCATCCGGCCGCTCGATGACGAGCGTCATCGGCACACCGGTGACGGCTGCGCCCAGCGAATCGCGCAACAGCGTGGTGAGGTGAACGGTCTCGCCGCTGCGGTAGACGCCGCGCTCGGCATAGACGAAGGCATCGAGATTGGCGGTCACCGCACGGCCCGCGACGCCGCGATCGGTCAGATCGAAGGCGGGGCCCTTCAGGCTGAGGAACGCGTAATCGCCCTTGCCGTCCGCGATCAGCATCGCGGGCGACAAACCACCCTCCCCGCGCGCCAGACCGGACTCGAAGCGCGCAAAGCCGTTCGCATCGGTGGTGCGGACCGCAAGCACTTCATTGTTGCGCGCGATCAGACGGATTTCGATTCCCGCTTTCGCTTCGGTGGTCGCGAGCGAATTGAGGAAGACATTGACGCCGTCGTTGCCGCTGAAGGCGGTCAACCCCAGGTCGGAGACGATGAACCACTGCGTTGCGAGCTGGCCGTAGCTCTCGTCATCGCTGGCCGTGCGCGTCTCGGGCTGGGCCGTCATCACATAGACGCCGGCTTTCAGGTCGCCCACCGCCTGATCGATCGGGAAAGCCGTGGTGACGTCGGCGTTGAGCACCGAATCGATCTTCAGCTCGCCCTTCCAGACGAGTTCGCCCTTTTCGGTGCCGAGCCGGCCGCGCTCGTAGGCGTAGATATTGCGCTGGAAGTCGCCGCCCAGCACCGTGTCGAGCAGGTTGCGGTCGCCGATGCGATGAATCTGCACTTTCACCGCGGACGTGTTGACGCTGACCACCGGAATGCCGCGTTGGCCCACCCGCGGCAGCACATAGGCCTTGCCGGTGAAGCGCACGTACGGGCTGCGGTCGCGCACATAGATGTTGTATTCGGCCGACTTCTGCAGCGTTTCGCGCACGGTGGACGGCAGCCCGGCGCGCAACGTGATCGAATAGCGCTCGCCGTGCTTCAGGCCCTCGACGCAAAGCTGCTTCTCTTCGGTGGTGATCGCGGGCTTGTCGGTGCCTTCCAGCGCGACGAACGGCGAGAAGTCCGCGCGCTTGCCGGGCAGGTCTTCGGAGAACTGGAAACAGGCGCGCGGCGACGCCGCATCCGCATCGACCGAGTAATCGAGAATGCGAAAGCCGTGCTCGTCGCGCAACTGCTCGTAGGCCTGCCGTACGTCCGCGACCTCGCGCAGATCGAGCGCATAGCGGTAGGCATCGAGCGCCGGACGCCACAGCTTGCGCTCGGAGAAAGTGCGGCCGAGCAGCACCAGCGCGTCGGCCTCCTCGCCGGTGTTGCCGGAGCGCTGATAGCCGATGTAGGCGGCGGTGGCGGCGCGCTCCAGGAAGTTGACGCGCTCGCGGTCATCGTTCGGCCTGATCTGCAGGATGGCGCGCGCAAGGCGCAGCCAGTTGCTGGCTTCACGCGGCGCAACCGAGACGACCTGCGCCAGCGTCTGCATGCCGGAGCGGAAATCGCGCTTCGCGAAGGCGGCATCCGCCTCGCTGCGCAGCGTTGCAACAGGCTTTACGACCTGCCCGGACTCGGTCTTGATCTGGGCTTCGAGCCGGACGGCGCTGTCGGCTAAATCCGATCTCTGGAAGGGTTTGTCGGCGGCAAATGCGGTGAAAGTGGAAAAAGCGACGAGCGCGGCGGCAAAGCCGGCGCGGACGGACGCGAGCATCGATGGACCTCCCTGAGCCCGTTATGGGGCCCGTGCATCACTTCCACCTGCCGCTCATGAAATGTCCAGCAAATCGTGTCGGGATGATGACTGAATGTTCGTGGTCCGGAAATTCTTTGCAGGAGGTGGCGGTTAACGGACGCAAGATTGGTCCTCATCCTGAGGAGGCCGCACAGCGGCCGTCTCGAAGGATGGCCCGAACCGCCGACGGAGCACTTGGCCATCCTTCGAGACGCGCTCCCTCCGGTCGAGCTCCTTCAGGATGAGGACCGGACCCCCACCGTCTGCCCCGTCGCCCCCGCCTCCAGTAGCGCGTCGATCAGCCGGTGCACCTTGAGCGCCTCCGCCCCGCTGATCATCGGCTCGCGCTTCTCGTCGAGCGCATCAAGAAAGTCGGCGATCACGGCGCGATGCCAGTCGTTCGGGAACGCCATCGGGTCGGCGCCGGTGCCGCCTGCGCCGTACTCTGTTTTCATCTCGGTGACGCGGCCGTCGTGATGCGCCACGGTCAGATCGCTGCCGGCGAGCGAGGCGGTCGCCTTCTCGCCGATGATCTCGATGCGCTCGGGAAAGCCCGGGTAGGCGGCCGTGGTCGCGTCGATCGTGCCGATCGCGCCGTTTTCGTATTTCACCGCGGCGGCGACCAGATCTTCCGTCTCCATGCGGTGCACACTCGACGTCGTCGCATAGCCGCGCACCTCCCTGATCGGGCCGGCGAGACTGAGCATCAGGTCGAGCGTGTGGATGCCCTGCGTGAGCAGCACGCCGCCGCCGTCGCGCGCCTTGGTGCCGCGGCCTGGCTGATCGTAGTAGCTCTGCGGGCGCCACAGCCGGATCACCGTCGAGCAATTCACGATTCTGCCGAGCGCACCCTCGCGCATGATTGCGCGCAGCTTGAGCGCAGCAGGCCGAAAACGATGCTGCAGCATCACGCCGAGCGTGACGCCGGCCTTGCGCGCTGTTTCCACCAACTCGACGGCGCGCTCGGTCGACACCTCGAGCGGCTTCTCCAGCAGGATGTGCTTTCCGGCCGCCGCGCATTGGCGCACCAGATCGAGATGCGTGTTCGGCGGCGTGAGGATTTCGACGCAGTCGACAGACTTGTCGGCAAGAATTGCGTCGAGGCTGCCGGCAAGCGGAAACGGAAATTTCTCGCCGAAGGATTTGCGCCGCGCCTCGCTCGGCGAGAAGGCGTGCACGACCTCGACGCGGTCCTTCAGGTCGACGAGGCTCTTGGCATGCGGGGTCACCGCCATGCCGAGGCCGATGACGGCGATACGATGCTTGCCCATCACTGCAGCGCCCGGATCACGCCACGCAGTTCAGCGAGGCCCTTCAGCCGCCCGATGCCCGTGTAGCCGGGGTTGATGCGCGTCTTCTCGATATCGTCGAGCATGCGGTGGCCGTGGTCGGGTCGGAACGGAATGCGCCAGGTCTTATCGCGCGTCTTGTTCTCGGCGAGCATCATGCGAAGCACGTCGACCATGTTCACGTCGCCGTCGAGGTGATCCGACTCGGTGAAGCTGATGCTCTTGCCGCCATCGTCGATTGTCGTCGCGCGCAGATGCGCAAAATAGATGCGCGGGCCGAAATCCTTCACCATCTGCACCACGTCGTTGTCCGGCCGGCTTCCGAGGCTCCCCACGCAGAAGCAGATGCCGTTCGCCCGCGACGGAACCGCCTTGAACAGCGCCTCGTAATCGGCGCGCGTCGAAGCGATGCGCGGCAGGCCGAAGATCGGGCGCGGCGGATCGTCCGGATGGAGCGTCAACCGTACGTCAAGCTGTTCGGCGACGGGCGTGACCTTGGCGAGAAACGCCGCCACGTTGGCGCGCATCGTGTCGGGCGTGATGCCGCCGTAGGAGGCGATGCGCTCGCGGAAGGCATCGAGATTGGCCGAGAAGGTGGTGGCGCCGGGCAGGCCGGCGGCGATGTTTCTGGTCAGCAACTCGGCTTCGCTTTGCGACAGCCCGTCCGCCACCTTTTTCGCCCGCGCACGGGTCCCTTCGTCGTAGCCCGCCTCCGCGCCCTTGCGCTTGAGCACGTGCAGATCGAACGCCGCGAAGCGGTCGTAGTCGAAGCGCAGCGCAGTCGCTCCGGTCGGCACGGGAAAGTCGAGGTCGGTGCGCGTCCAGTCCACGACCGGCATCACGTTGTAGCAGATGGTGCGGATGCCCTCGGCCGCGACCGCCCGCATGCTTTCGATCCAGATCTCGGTCTGGCGCGCCGCGCCGTCACCCCCGCGCTGGATATCGTCCGGCACCGGGATGCTTTCGATGATGGTCCACTTCAGCGGTGCGCGACCGGGCGGCGTGTCCTCGATCAGGCGTTTCCGCTCGGCAACCGCCTTCTGCGGCCAGACCTCGCCCGGCGCGTATTGATGCAGCGCGCTGACGATCTCGGCTGCACCGGCCTGGCGCACATGATCGAGCGTGACCGGATCGTCCGGCCCGTACCAGCGCCACGCCTGCCGCATCAACCGTTCCTCCCGCCGAGATTCGACACACTCGTTTTGAAGCCGTAGGACATGGCAAGATCAAGAGAAATTCCGGAGCCAGAAGGATGAAGCCGCAGCGCGCCGCCCCCCTCACCGCGCCCCTGATCTATGCGGATCGCCTGTTCCCGGTGGATTTTGCGACGCGCGCGGTGGCGCGGCGGCTCTACGGCGAGGTGCGCGACCTGCCGATCGTCTCGCCGCACGGCCACACCGACCCGCGCTGGTATGCGGAGGATGCGCCCTTCCCGGACCCGGCGCGGCTCTTCGTCACCCCGGACCACTACATTTTCCGCATGCTCTACAGCCAGGGCGTGACGCTCGAGGAGATGGGCATTCCGCGCAAGGACGGCGGCGCGGTCGAGACCGACGCGCGCAAGATCTGGCGCAAGTTCGCCGAGAACTATCACCTGTTCCGCGGCACGCCGACGCGGCTGTGGCTCGACCAGGCCTTCGCCGAGCTGTTCGGCATGACGGTGCGGCTCTCCGCCGACACTGCGGACGAGTATTTCGACCGCATCAGCGAGTGCCTCGCCCGGCCCGATTTCCGGCCGCGCGCTCTGTTCGAACGCTTCAAGATCGAGGTCATCGCCACAACCGAAAGCCCGCTCGACCCGCTCGCCTCGCACGATGCGATCAAGTCATCCGGCTGGAAGGGGCGCGTGGTCACGGCCTACCGGCCGGACCCCGTGGTCGATCCCGAGTTCGACGGCTTCAAGGGCAACATCGAGACGTTCGGCAACATCACGCGTTGCGACACCTTCACGTGGCACGGTTATCTCGAAGCGCACCGGTTGCGCCGCGCCTATTTCAAGCAGCACGGCGCGACCTCGACCGACCACGGGCATGTCTCGGCGCAGACTGTGGACCTGCCGCAGGCGGACGCCGAGCGGCTGTTCGCCAAGATTATTGCGGGCCAGTTCAGCGAGGGCGACGCCGAGCTGTTCCGCGCGCAGATGCTCACCGAGATGGCGCGCATGAGCCTCGACGACGGGCTGGTGATGCAGATCCACCCCGGTTCGATGCGCAACCACAATCCGCAGCTCTACGCCAAGTTCGGACGCGACATGGGCGCCGATATCCCGACCCGCACCGACTACGTTCGTGCGCTGAAACCCCTGCTCGACCGCTTCGGCAACGAGCGCGAGCTGACGCTGATCCTCTTCACGCTCGACGAAACGTCCTATTCGCGCGAGCTGGCGCCGCTTGCTGGCCACTACCCGATTCTGAAGCTCGGTCCGGCGTGGTGGTTCTACGACTCGCCCGAAGGCATGCGGCGTTTCCGCGAGCTCACCACCGAAACGGCCGGCTTCTACAACACGGTGGGCTTCAACGACGACACGCGCGCATTCTGCTCGATCCCGGCGCGGCACGATGTGGCGCGGCGCGTCGACTGCGCGTACCTGGCCGAGCTTGTGGTGAAGCATCTGCTCGACGAGGACGAGGCGCGCGAGGTCGCGCGCGACCTCGCCTACAATCTGGCGAAGAAGGCTTACAAGCTCTAGCGGCGATGCAGAGGTTATCGAACGCAACCCTGTCCCGGTTGCCGGGAGATATCGCGCGGCCGCGCTATCAGCGCGGCGCGCTCGCCACCGGCATCGTGCACCTGGGGCTGGGCGCGTTCCAGCGCGCGCATCAGGCGATCTACACCGAGGCCGCGCTCCACGCCGGCGATCACCGCTGGGGCATCCTCGGCGCGAGCCTGCGC
>JBAVXH010000236.1:0-5403 GCA_049698215.1 Xanthobacteraceae bacterium
CACCACCGACAGCCCGGCGCGCGCGGGCGCGGCGAGACCACCCGTCGCATAGAGTCCGGCCGTCACGGCGATCCCGGTCCCGGCCAGGCCGAGCACGACCTTGTCGACCTCCTCGCCGCGCAGCCCGTGCCAGCCCTCCCGCACCAGGTCGCGCACGTCGCCGAACACGAATAGGTCGCCGGTGAGCATTCCGGCCGCGCTGGCGATGTCCTCGGGCTTGCCAGTGACAAAGCCGCGGGCAAAGCTTGCGACGCGGCTTGAAGGGGCTGCGGCATCCCGTTCTGCCACCTCGATTTTTTCGATCAGCGCGGGGGCCAACGCAATCCCTCGCTCGGCTGCGAGATCGGCGAAGCTGCGCGCCAGCTCGATATCGCCCGCGGCCAGCGCCTGCTCGATCTCGCGCGCCGCGACAGCCGCATCAAGACGCTGATCGAGGCCCAATTCGGACAGGCGCACCGGATCGTCCGCGGCTGCGATCAGCCGCGCGGCGCCAACCCCTTCGGGCAAGCTGAAGCCCACCGCCAGCGCAAGGCATGCGGCGATCCCGAGCGAAAGCGTAATGGCAAGACGGGTGAGCAAATCAGTCCCCAGCCGGAGCGCGCCATTTATGGCTCGATTGCGGCGGGATGGCGGCTCGCCGGAACTCGTGCCCGTCTCTATATCCTTGAGGTAAACGCACGAGGGACTCATGGCCACCGCCGAGAACAAACAATTGCTGCAGGATATCTTTGCGGCGACCGCGCGGGGTGATTCCCGGCCGCTGGTCGAAGCCATGGCGGACGATTTCCGCTGGATCATCTCGGGGAATGGCCGCTGGTCCCGGACTTATGACGGCAAGCCGGCGGTGCTGACCGAACTCTTCCCGGTGCTGCGCGAACGCATCAAAGGGCGCATCAAGATGATCCCCCAGCGCGTGATTGCGGACGGCGATCACGTCGTCGTCGAGGCGCGTGGCGACAACGTCACCAAGGCGGGTCAGCGCTACGACAACAGCTATTGCTTCGTGTTTCGCGTCACCGGCGGCAAGCTCGCGGAGGTGACCGAATATATGGACACCGAGCTTGTCACCGCGGCGCTCGGCGCGCCGAACGGGTTGACCGCTTCCGCCGCCGATCTCTTCCGGTAGACTTGGGCGAAACCATCTGGAGGGCGCCATGGCTGATCCGATCAATTTTCCCGGCACTGTCGACTGGTCGGGCGAGAATCCCGGCATCTCGCTGAAGGAGGACCCGGACGGGCCGTTCACCTCGGTGGCGAGTTTCTTCCGCGTCGTGGTCTCGCCTCACGGGCGCGGCCAGGCGCTGATGCTGATGATGTCGCCGTTCGTGGCGGATCCCCCACCCACCGCGGGCAATTACTGCTTCCACGACAATGAACAGCTGGCACGCTACCTCGTCGAAGATTTCGTCTCTTACTTCGGTGCGTGGAAGGACACACCGGGGCTGAAGAATTTGAAATACTTGCCCCTCCGGAGCGTCACGCCGCTTGGCAACACGACATCGATGTACCGCGAGCACATCTTGGGAGAGTACTGGGATATCGCGCTCACATGGACCCACTTCGGTGCACCGTTTTGCTTCGCGTTGCCGCCGGAGAAGTCGGCGACCGGGAAGCACTGGATGCCGAGCACCTTCGTGCCGGCGACCCAGGCAACGATCACCGTCAATGGGAAAACGCTGCCGGGCAAGCCGGTGCCGCGCGAGATCGCCGGCAACGAGATCACCACGGCATTCCTGGCATTCTCGGAAACGTGGATCCGCGCTTGAGCATGGCGAGCGATCCGCATGAGCAGATCGCGCGCCTTGAAAGCGAAATCGAGGCGCTTTCCGAATCCGCCGCGCGCTGCGCCAAGATTGCGCTCGGCGCGCGGATCGCGATCGGCGCAGGCTGCGTGCTGTTCGCCGCGATGCTGTTCGGCTTCCTCCAGACCGACGGACTGCGGCTCTTGATCGCTGCAATCCTCGCCATGGGCGGCATCGTGCTCTACGGCTCGAACCGCACCACCGCGCAGCAGATCGCGGCACGCATCGCGAATGCGGAGCGCCTGCGCGCCGAGCTCATCGGCGACATCGAGCTGACGCTGGTGCCCGAGCCAACGCGAGTCCTGCATTAGACTAGCGAACGCCGCCAAGGTCACGGAGCCTTCGCAGGACTCTCAATGGAGGTCGGCACCGGCGACGGGCTTGTTGCATCGGGCGTCGTGGAGGTCCCCGAGGATACTGCCGGAGGCCCGGACGATGTCGCCGGAGGCACGACGGCAGGCACAGGAACAGGGTCGGCAATGCGATCCATCACGAGCTGCTGAATCGCGCACATCAGGGGATAGGACGTGTAGCCGTCATGGTCGCGCATTCCGGTCTCGAACACGCGGACATTCCAGAACGGATCGTTGCCGCGCACGATCGGCGCCATCCCGCTATGGGCAAGCCCGTGACGGAAACGGCTCTCCATCCGGCCCCCGCCAAGCGTCGGGCGATCGCGCAACGCCAAGAGATTCGGCGGATCGTCCTGCACCAGCGTCTCGGCGGTATAGCCGCTATCCCAGTTCATGTTGTTGTTGACGCGCTGACGCGCGCGCCAGAGCCAGTGATCGACCACCGCACACTCCGTGTAGGCGAGGTCCGAGGCCATCCGGTAGGACGGCAGCATGAAATCGGCGGCGGCATTCCCCAGATTAAACGTCAGTTCGTGCGTGGTGCCATAGACCGTGGACGGTAGTATTCCGCCGCTGCCGAGCGTGCCGATCGGCGAGCGCAGCGGAATCAGATTCCCGATGGTCCGAGTCTGCTCAACATCGGTGTTCATGAAAGGAAAATTGCGTAGGAACGCCGCGGCGCCCCGCAAAATTCCGCTCGGTTCCTCGGTTTCCTCGCCGGGCTCGGCGTTCGGGTCGTTCAGCCGGCATATGTCGTCCGACACACCACCTTTGGCGATTTCCTCGAGCGTGTCGGCGGCGGCGCGGAAATCGAACCGAAACGCAGGAAAGAGGTCGTGCGTCGCCCAATCGTAGTGTGGGCGGTCAAGAATCTCCCTGCGGCGCAACATCTCTCTGCAGGCTTTCATGGCATCTGCCGCTTCTGGCGTAGCAGAGGCCACGGCGTAGGTCGGCGACGCGCTGAGCGGTCGCTCGCCGAAAATCTGGCGATGCAGATATTTGACGTCGGCCCTGCGAATGCCTCCGGCCGGCCAGGTATTCGCCGAACCGAGCGTCACGTAGACCGGCGGCTGGTGGACTGGATAGAACTTGTGGCCCTCGGCGATCTCCTTCGCGTCGTGCTCGATCTCGGCCGCGACATTGGCCTCACGCATCGGATAGAGAAACCGCACCCGCTCGCGCATCGCGCGCTGCAACACGGTCCAGTTCGATGCCTCGGAGGCGGGATTGAGCAGAACAATGAGATCGGCGAACGGCGCGGTCATGGCCGCGCCAGGAACGTGGCGGGCGATGCGATCGAGCATCGGCTCGCGCAGCGCCGTCGCCAACATGTTGCCGCCGAGGCTGTGCCCGAAGACGATCATCCGGCTTTGCGGGTCGCGCTTCCAGCCTGCCCCGTGGCGGTCGAAGGTAATGGCGTCGATGCGGCGCAGAGCGGTGACCGCGGCCGGACCGATGCGCTCGCTGACCGGCTTGCGGTCGAACAAGGTGAGCAGCGCCGGCGGCGTCCCGAAAATCGCGTCGAAGTATTGACCGATCCGCGGCCCGAGCATGCGGCTCGCAGCGCGTTCGTCGATGCGCGCGCCGCGCCAGCCGAAATAAACGGCGGTCACGACCGTGTTACAGTCGCGCTGCAGCGTGACGCAGCGCTGGCGCAGGAAGCTTGCCGTGTACGCGGCCATCAGGCGCAGCTTCGCGACATCACCGTCGCCAATACCGGCATTGTGCCGCCAGCCATGAACGAACGCGATGACATAGCTGTGCTTGCCGAGCTTCCGCTGCTCCCGCAAATGAGCGACCAGCGCATCAAGCTGCCGCTTGCGCAGCACACGATCCTGCGCATCGGTATCTGCCGGCGAGCCATTCTCGGCGAATTCGAGGAAACCGAGATAGTAGCGCAGCGCACCCAATGCCGGCTTGTCCCTGGGCGGTTCGACCTGATGCACCTGCACCATGCAAGTCAGCGCACGGCCGAGCACTGGCTGCCGTTCAATTGCCGCCAATTCATCATTGTCGCGATTGGAAACTTCGCTCGAGAGCGCAATCGGCATGCTTTCCTGCGCCATGCACTCGGGCGCGTCGGGAGCCGCGAAACGATAGGCGATGTCACGATCGCCCCGGAACATGGTGTTGCCGATGACGAGGATTACGAGCGCGATCACGACGCCGACGAGAAGAAGAATCTTCAATGCCGTCAGCGAACCGCGCAGGAACGCCGTCGCAAGCAGGGCTGCTGCCGTGAGAGCCACCCAGACCCGCCGTGTAGACTGCCGCAACGACTGGATCCCCATGACAACCCCCGGGATAATCCTATCCCGTATCCGATCATCGCGATTATGAGATTGCGTGCTCGCAGCGGTCAAATGGTCGAGCGTGTTTGAGTAAGAGGTTCCCTACCCGAACACCTAGGAACTTCACTTTCGCCCCGGTATGGTGATCGCGAGGATTCCCGCGAGACACTGTCATGGCCGAGCATATCGTTCCGCATTTTCATAACAATCCCGGGGTGCCGGTGATCGAGATCGGCGCGAAGGAATTCATGTGCATCGGCGCAACGCCGCCGTTCGACCATCCGCACGTGTTCTGCGACATGGGCGACGAGAACGAATTCATCTGCTCCTATTGCTCCACGCTCTATCGCTTCAATCCGAAGCTCCATGCTGATCAGTCGCTCCCGCCGGAATGCGCCTGGGTGCCGGCCGCCGCGTAGTGCGTGATAGGGAACACGCCGCGTGGCCCGTTCCCGCACCATCATCATCGCCGGAGCCGGCATCGGCGGACTGACCGCCGCGCTCGCGCTCGCCCGCGCCGGCTTTCGCGTCGTGGTTCTTGAGCAGGCGGCACAGCTTGAGGAAGCTGGCGCCGGCATCCAGCTTTCGCCGAACGCCACGCATGTGCTCGGTGCGCTCCGCCTCACCGGCCGCCTGCAGTCCCATGTGGTCGCGCCCGAGGCGATCCGCATCGTCAAGGCGGCGACCGGCCGCGACATCGCGCGCATCCCGCTCGGCGCGGAAGCCGAGCAACGCTACGGCGCACCCTATTGGGTGATCCATCGCGCCGATCTGCAAGGCGTGCTCGCTGCCGCCGTCGAGGAGAGCGCCGACGTCACGCTTCGGCTTGGCGCGCGGGTGGAGGATTTTGCGGTCCATCAGCATGGCGTGACCGTGCAAGTGCGCACGGCGGAGGGCTTGCGCGATGAACAAGGCATCGCACTGATCGGCGCGGATGGAGTGTGGTCGAGCCTGCGC
>JBAVXH010000237.1:0-13966 GCA_049698215.1 Xanthobacteraceae bacterium
CTCCGGCGCGCTCTCGGCCGACGCCGGCACGATCCGCTTCAAGGGGCGCGATCTCGCGCGCACGCCCGCCTTCCGCATCGCCCGGCTCGGGCTCGCGCGCACCTTCCAGCTCGTGCGCGTACTCGAATCCATGACGGTGATCGAGAACGTGATGCCGGGCTTTGCATTCCGCGCAACGCCGCTCACCGGCGCAAAGGCGCAAGCCGCCGCGATGGAGCTGCTCGGCCGCGTCGGGCTCGCCGCGAAGGCCGCGCTGCCCGCGACGCAGCTCACTTATATCGACCAGAAACGGCTCGAGCTTGCGCGCGCGCTCGCGCTCGAACCGGACCTGCTGCTGCTCGACGAGTGGCTCGCCGGCCTCAACCCGTCGGAGCTTGCCGAGGGCATCGCGCTGATCCGGGCGCTGCGCCAGAGCGGCATCACGGTGGTGATGGTCGAGCACGTGATGGACGCGATCCGCTCGCTGTGCGACCGCTGTATCGTGATGAATGTCGGCCGCAAGATCGCCGAGGGCCCGCCCGCGAGCGTGCTCGCTGACCCTCAAGTCGTGACGGCCTATCTCGGGGGCCGCGATGCTTGAGGTGCGCGGCCTCTCGGCGGCCTACGGCAAGCATCAGGCGCTCGCCGGCGTCGATCTGGATGTGAAGCCGGGCGAGATCGTCGTGATGCTCGGCGCGAACGGCGCCGGCAAGTCGACGTTGCTCAAGGCAATCGCCGGGCTCGTTCCCGCGCAGTCCGGTGCGCGGGTGACGTTCGACGGGCAGGACCTGCTCGCATTGCCGCCGCACGAGATCGTGGAAGCGGGCATTGCGCTTGTTCCCGAAGGGCGCGGCATCTTTCCGGAACTGACCGTGCGCGAAAATCTAGAGCTCGGGGCGTTCGCGCGCCGCGCCCGTGCGGCCGAGAGCGACAATCTCGCGCGTGTGCGCACGCTGTTCCCGCGTCTCGCAGAGCGCGGCGCACAGATCGTGCGCACCATGAGCGGTGGCGAGCAGCAGATGGTTGCGATCGCTCGCGCGCTGATGTCGTCGCCGCGGCTGCTGCTGCTGGACGAGCCGTCGCTCGGCCTCTCGCCGCTGATGTGCGGCGAATTGTTCCAGGCGCTCACGCGCGTGCGCGACGCAGGCGTTGGTATTCTGCTGGTCGAGCAGAACGCCCGACAGGGATTGGCCATCGCGGACCGCGGCTATCTGATCGAGACCGGCCGCATCGTCGGGCAGGGGCCTGCGGCTAACCTGCGCAACGATCCGGCCGTGCAGCGCGCTTATCTGGGAATCGGCGAAGGCGAAGCCTCGCGAACCGGCACGGAACAGAGTGTTCGACAGGAGTACACCATGAAACACGTCAGCCTGATGATCGGCGAGCGCGAGCTGAACGCGGCCGATGGCCGTACCTTCGACCGGATCAATCCGTTCACCGGCGACGTCGCAAGCCGTGCCGCCGCCGCCTCGGTCGCGGACGCCATCGCGGCCGTGGAGGCCGCGCAGGCCGCATTCCCCGCCTGGGCCGCGATGGGCCCTTCCGAACGCCGCGCCAAACTGCTGAAGGCCGCAGACCTGCTCGACGCTAGGGGCGCGGAATTCTCCGAGCTGATGACCGCCGAATGCGGCGCGATCGGCCCATGGGGGCATTTCAACAGCCATTTCGCCGCGAGCCTGATGCGCGAGGCCGCCGCGATGACCACGCAGGTCGCCGGCGAGGTGATCCCGTCCGACAAGCCGAACAATTTCGCGATGGCGATCCGCCAGCCGGTCGGCGTCGTGCTCGGCATCGCGCCGTGGAACGCGCCGGTGATCCTCGGCGTGCGCGCGATCGCGATGCCGCTCGCCTGCGGCAACACGGTGGTGCTGAAAGCCTCCGAGATGTGCCCCGGCACGCACGCGATGATCGGGTCGATCATGCGCGAGGCCGGCGTTCCGGCGGGCGTCGTGAATGTGGTGACCAATGCGCCGGCCGACGCCGCGAAGATCGTCGAGACGCTGATCGCCCACCCGGCGGTGCGCCGCATCAACTTCACCGGGTCGACTAAGGTCGGGCGCATCATCGCCGAAATGGCGGCGCGCTATCTCAAGCCCGTGCTGCTCGAGCTCGGCGGCAAGGCTCCGATGGTCATCCTCGACGACGCCGATCTCGACGAGGCGGTGAAGGCCGCGGCCTTCGGCTGCTTCGCCAACATGGGCCAGATCTGCATGTCGACCGAGCGGCTGATCGTGGACGAGAAGGTCGCCGACGCGTTCGTGGAGAAGTTCGCCGCCAAGGCGCGCACGCTCCCCGCTGGCGACCCGCGCGGTCATGTCATCCTCGGCTCGCTCGTCACCAGGGAAGCCGCCGAGCGCAACAAGGCGCTGCTCGACGACGCGGTCGCCAAGGGCGCCAAGGTCGTGGCCGGCGGCGAGTTCAAGGGCACCGTCGTCAGCGCGACCGTGATCGACCGTGTGACGCCGGCGATGCGCATCTACGCGGAGGAATCGTTCGGGCCGGTGAAGCCGGTCATCCGGGTGAAAGGCGTTGACGAGGCGATACGCGTTGCGAACGACACCGAATACGGGCTTTCGGCGGCGGTATTCGGCAAGGACGTGGCGCGCGCGATGAGCGTCGCCAGGCGCATCCAGTCCGGCATCTGCCATATCAACGCGCCGACCGTGCACGACGAGGGCCAGATGCCGTTCGGCGGCACCAAGGCATCCGGCTACGGACGCTTCGGCGGCAAGGCCGCGATCGACGAGTTCACCGAGCTGCGCTGGATCACCATCCAGACCGGGCCGCACCCGTATCCGTTCTGAGATCTACTTTGGCGCTGAGCTCGCTTCGTTGAGGCTACCATAATACCTCTCTGCGGAACTTGCAATCCGGAACGACCGAGCCGAAAAGTCGTTGGATTAATAGATTCGAATTGATTAGATGACAGACTTTCACTAGAGCGGCGCGGTTCCGTGTGCTAGTAGAGTTGCAGTCCGATCACGATTCGTCTGCGGCTGTGCGTGCCTTCGGAGGAGACAAATGGCTAACGCGCTTGCTGTCAGTGTTGAAAGGACAACGCCCTTGGCGGCCAGCAGCAATAGTCCATTGGATCGGCCCGTTCGTCACCCTACGAGCCTGAGTTCTCTCGGCCTTAGCACTCAACAGAGCTTGGGCCCTGGGGAGTCGGCGTATTTGCAGGCCCTGGGACTCAACAGCGAAGATATCAAGATTCTATTGTCTGAATTGCGCAGTGGATTTAGCGAACTCGTCGATCGCTAGTCCGAGATCACTGCTCTCTTCCATTGCACATTTGTTGGCGGGGTCTTCCTCGCAACTTGATCTAGCTTTCGCACCATGCTTCAACTGTAGGCGCATATTTGTTGTGGCGCCAACGGAAATGGTCGATGGCTTTCGAATGGAATACGATTCACGGGGCCCTCGAAGCGCTTTTTCCGGCCGGGACAGGTGGTACCACCAGGACCTACGAACACCTCCCGCCGTTTCCAACGACGATATTTGCGGCGGCAGCATACCTGCTTGAGCGGGGGGGGGTATATCACCGTATCCTACCCGACTCTGGTGTTGCCACAAAGAAAACCGGCGCTGAGAAGGGACCCCCTTTCGACTGGTACCCACCGAATCTCATCGTCTCTCGCGAGGATATAGAGCATTGCCGGAAGCTGGGAAGCCGCTGGTATCGGGCGAGCTTGGACGCTCGAAACGCGGGCGTGCACAAGGACGACCCCGCTCTGGAAAAAGCAGGCGCCGAATTGCGCGCGGTCACCGCTGAGGTCGGCTCCTACTGGCAGGCGTTGATCGAGTGTCATGAACTTCCCATCGTGCAACGTCCACCGCCGCAGGCGCCTCTCAAATGGTGGTTGCCGGCGTTGAAGCTGCTGATTTTCGCAGATGAAGCGTCACAGGACCTGGGTTATCAGCCGGTAGACGCCGAGCTTTCGCATCCGATTGAAAACATCATCAGAGGACTCCTCGTCGAAGACGAGAACAGCGTGCTTCCGCTGCCGGGCAATGAAGCCCATTTGATTCATCTGAAGTGGGCCAATACTTTCGCTCCTCACGTAAACCCCCACTTGGTCCGGGTTGTCCCGAAATCACGCACTCCCTCAGTAGGGTGCACGCTCCGCGTCTTGTCCCATAACCTTGCGATTGTGCCACCTGAGGGCATTGTCGACGTCAATTGGTTTCGCGAGATTCGGCCGTTTCGCGAGGACAAGGAGCCTCTGAATCTCCTCCTGATCCCTTTTCCATACGAGATCGCCGCCACTGCTTTTGCGGCGATATCCGAATTTCCGTCAAACGAGGAGAAGCCGGCGGACCGGGTAGGGCGCACTCGATCCGGATGGTTTCGAATCCAGCAGGACTGGCTGCATAGCGGAAAGTTCGGAGAAAACGAATTCGCAGAATTTGTCGCCGAGCTTGTCCAAACCGCTGCGCGGGATCTGGGGCGGATACATGGCGTGATCCTGCCCGAGCTTTCGCTTGATTGGAAATGCTATTCGAGACTGGTCGAGAAAATACAACAGATAACGGATCGGAAAATAGCCGATGGAAGCGACGACACAGTCCCGTTTGTCGAGTTCATCGTCGCCGGAATATCGTCAGACCATGATCTCCGCAAGGGCAACTACGTCGCAACTAGCACCTTCAGCGTTCCTGCCAAGCACAAATGCGTCGCTGCTACCCACATGAGGTCGAAGCACCATCGATGGAAGCTCGCCGGTGAGCAGATTACGGACTACGCGTTGGGTGCAGCGCTTGATCCGAACATTTCTTGGTGGGAGGCCAACGACCTGCCTCGTCGCGAAATCAGTCTGACCGTTTTTCGCCGCGGCGCGGTGTTCTGTCCGATGATTTGTGAAGACTTGGCGCGCAGCGAACCTTGTCACGAGTCACTGCGGTCCGTCGGTCCCAACCTGATTTTCGTGTTGCTCATGGACGGACCGCAGTTGCCTGGCCGATGGGCGGCGCGATACGCCACAAGCCTGGCCGATGATCCAGGTTCCTCGGTTTTGACGCTCACTTCGTTGGGGCTCATGGAGCGAGCGAATGGTCTGGGGCGCCATCCAGCTTCACGGCACATTGCGCTCTGGAAGGATGACAGTGGCCAAACTGTCCAAATCAGCTGTCCACAAAACGCTCAAGCTATTGCGATCACGCTGTCAGGCGTGCCCGCAGAAGAATCAACGCTGGACGGCAGACCAAACGAGGAGGCCCAGGCTTGGCGCTATCGGGGCCATCAGCCCGTTCGACTATCGCCAGATCTGATGAAGAAGTCCGAGCTGGCGTGGATTGTCAAGAAAACGGATAGCCGCTGACCGTGCAGTCTAGAATGCCAGGCCGACGCAATGTTTGAAAACAGCGAATTGCCGGAAGACGCGCAGAAGAAGCTTGACGCCATCGTCGACCTGTTCAGGTCTCCCCCATCGATCAACTTCGAGAACAACGGATTGCGGGAAATCACTTATTCATTCCCATCAATCCGATCGCGCTCGCGGCCGTCTCCTGTCACGTCGCTTGGAGAGCTTGGGCAGTTTTATAGCGGGGCCGAGCAGAAGTTTTTCTACCAGACGTTCTTTCAAGCCGCTACTGCGGACGATCTTTGCTGGCCGAACGAGCGGCTGACCAACGATGGCATGTTTCATCGCATCGATGGCTCGGCATCACACATTGCAAACAAGGTCAATGCGACCAAGGAAATGGCGATCGCCTGGTTCCGAGACGACCTTATCCAGCGCATTTCCACGGCCAAGCAGCCCGTCTGCGCCTTGATGCTCGGCCTGCCCGGCTCCGGCAAGTCGACCCTCGTCAAGTATCTGGTCAATGCAGAAAGAAACTACAGCAACAGCCTGAACGTCGTCTTCACAAGATTCGAGTCCACAAAATTCTTCCGGTTTTGCGAGGAGCACCCCAGCAGAAGGGGACAAGAGTGGACACTTGACGTTAATACCGTCGAGATGCTCTCAGACTATCTCTACAGCATCGTGTTGCGCGATCTGATATTGAACCAAGCTTATGACTTTGGCAAAGGCGGCCTGCAGAGAAAGACAAACGAGGGATTCTTCCGCAGCAGGTCCTCGATCGAGAACCTAATATATCAATCTGCCGAAGGCTATCCCAATATCACCGAGGACATTATCCAGCACGGCTATTATACGTTGCTGCATTCGATCGGTGAGACGAAGTTCGATCACAAGAAAATCTTCGAGCTGAACTTTGCTCTACGGGTTGAGCTGGTACGAACCTTGGCAAGGGACAAGAAGATTTGCGTCGTGTTCGACGGGTTGGATTTTCTTTCTCCGGAAGATGAATTGCTTGACCGGCAAAAGTATCTGCTGCTCGAGGCCATTCTTAGGATGTTCGGACTCGGGGTGGCTGGCTGGGGCGGCCGCACCGCGCGTCTGGTCTTTGACTATCATGCCTTGGTGTTGCTGAGACCGAACACTTTTCACCAAGTATACGATCGGGTTGACAAGGAGGTTCTAACGGCGGCGATCCTGGTTTGTGAAATCGCACAGCTGGATCCCAAGGTCGTGCTTTACCGGGCGATCGTTCGCGGATTGCGCGAGGTGCAAAGCTACAGGGCGACTACGCCGGCCCAGCAGGCGAGAACTGCTGAAGAGCTATACAATTGCCTCAACGCCATTCTCGAGATGGTCGGGCTGCAGCTCCAGCTTCAAGAGCTCAAGTACAGCATATTGGAGCTGTTCAACGGAAATATAAGAGATTCCTTCAAGTTCATATCGCGCGTGCTGTATTGGGTGAGAGAGGAGGGGGAGCGCGCGCTTAGCGTACGGCCAAAACTTTCCGAGGTGATTGAATTTCTGTCATCCGGCGATTCTCAAAAGACGCTTCGGCAGAAATCCTACCGCGTGGTCGAGCTGCTGCTGTTGTTCAACAGTATGGCTTTTCAGAACGCGATCACGACACGTCCAGTGCGGCCTCAGCCGGCCAGAAAGTTGAATCCCGTGGAAGGGGTCTCCTTGGAGAAGAATACTGGAACGACGAGCTTGGTCGACAACGTATTCAACTACCACTTTTTTGAGCATGAAAACAATAATGACAATCACAAGTTACTAGAGAAGATTCGTCTGCTGCAGCTTTGTGCCCAAACGGAGGGCCTAACCGAGACTACACTGATGGAGGGCCTGCAAAATCTTGGTTACGATACAAGCTCTGCTTCAGGAGTGAAATATTCCATTCTCGTCCTAAGGCACGCAGGATTTATTGGGCGAGACGATAATGGTGCGGAGCGGAGTTACTCCGTAACTCCAAAAGGCCGGATCGTGCTCGAGAGATTGCTGTTTGATAATATCTATCTGGAGCATGTCTATCACAAGACGTTATTTCCTCTATCACTGATCGGCTCGCACCACGACGCACCACGGCAGGAGAGTCACGAGCGCTGGACGATCGCGTCAATTCGAAATTACTTTACGTTGCTGACCTATGTGAAATTCATCGAGGCCAATGTGGCGCGGCACAAACGAGTGCCGGAATCGTTCTTGATTGCAAACAAGATGGGAAAGGCGATAGAGGAAGCCGTCACACGCATTCTCATCCAGGATTATTTGAGCAAGCAAAGGCAAAATCCCTCGACCTGGTTCCTGACCTCTGCGCTGGAGGCGATGGAGGCGCAAGTGACCCACTGGCGGTCGGAAGGTCTGGTAGGCTGACGCGGCTGAGCGATGCAAAATCTCAAGATCGACGGCGAGCGGCTGTGGGGCGAGCTGATGGAGACCGCCCAGATCGGCGGCACGCCGAAGGGCGGCATCTGCCGGCTCACGCTTACAGACCTCGACCGGCAAGTGCGGGAGTGGTTCAAGGCGCGCTGCGAGGGGCTCGGCTGCAACGTTACGGTCGACGACATGGGCGCGATGTTCGCGCGCTGGCCGGGGCAGCGGAGCGACATCCCGCCGATCGCGATGGGAAGCCATCTCGACACGCAGCCGACCGGGGGCAAGTTCGACGGTGTGCTCGGCGTGCTCGGCGCACTGGAAGCGCTGCGCACCCTGGTGCAGGCGGGCTACGAAACCTACGCGCCGATCGAGGTGATCAACTGGACCAACGAGGAGGGCTCGCGCTTTGCGCCCGCGATGGTTGCCTCGGGCGTGTTCGCCGGCGCCTTCACGCGCGACTGGGCCTGGGGGCGCGAGGATCGTGCGGGGACGACCTTCGGCTCGGCGCTCGGGGAGATCGGATACAAAGGCGCTGAGCCGTGTGGCCGGCATGCGCTTTCCGCCTTCTTCGAACTGCATATCGAGCAGGGCCCGATCCTCGAGGCCGAGGACAAGGAGATCGGCATCGTCACCGGCGTGCAGGGGATGCGCTGGTACGAGGTGACGGTCACCGGGCAAGATGCGCACACCGGTGCGACGCCGATGCGGCTGCGCAAGAATGCATTGCTCGGCGCGGCACGGCTGGTCGAACGGATCAACGCGATAGCGGAGCGCCACAAGCCGGATGCGCTCGGGGCGGTCGGGCTGATGGAGGTGCGGCCGAACTCGCGCAATGTGGTGCCGGGCGAGGTGTTCTTCGGTGTCGACCTTCGCCATCCGGATAACGCCGTGCTCGACCAGCTCGAGACCGAGTTCAATGCGTCCTTGACCGAGGTTTGCGATCCTCTGGGGCTTTCAGTTGCCTCGACGCGCATCTGGGATCAGCCGCCGGTGCGCTTCGACGCCAACTGCGTCGCCTCGGTGCGGAAGGCCGCCGCGCTCAGCGGATTTTCGGCGCGGGAAATTGTTTCCGGCGCGGGCCACGATGCAGCATATGTTTCGCGTGTCGCGCCTACGGCGATGATTTTCGTTCCCTGCCGGGACGGCATCAGCCACAACGAGGCCGAGTTCACGTCGAAGGAACAATGCGCGGCGGGCGCTCAGGTGCTGCTGCAGGCCGTACTCGACTTTGACCGAGGCCTCGCCGAGCGGCATGCGACGCGGCGCTAGTTCCAGTTTCATCATGCAGAACGGGCGGAAACGTTTGTTGGGAAGCGCCGACCGGGCTTGTCTTTGGTGGGGCCCTTCCGTCATATGACGAATCTGCAACCCTTGGGTCGCCATGGTTCGGCCGCTTGCCCGCCGACGTCATAATGAGATCGTGCAGCGCCTGCGCGCCGCAGGAACGGTGGGCGTCGGCGAACTCGCCGACATGTTTAGCGTCTCGCACGAGACCATCCGCCGTGATCTGAAGCTCCTTGAGGATGGCGGTTACCTCGACGTCGTGCACGGCGGTGCGGCGCGGCGCGGCATGATGGAGCCGTCGATTGCGCAACGTGGCGGGGAGAACTCCGAAGGCAAGGCGGCGATCGCACGCGAGGCGGCGCGCATGGTGTCCGATGCGGCCTCCGTCCTGATCGATTCCGGGACCACGACGGCCGCGCTGTCCTATGAGCTGGTCGGCCGTCCGGGCCTGACGATCTTCACCAATTCGCTCAACCACGCGCTCACGCTCTGCCGCGTGTCCGGGAACCGGGTGGTCATGCTTGGTGGCGAGGTCGACGGCAACGACGAGGCGGTCTTCGGCACCGGCACGTCGACCGGCATCGACGCGGTGCGGGTCGACATTGCGTTCATCGGTGTCGGCGGCTTTGCCGAAGATGGCGGCATGACCGACTACTCGATCATCGCGGCCGAGACCCGCGGGAAGATGATTCTGGCAGGGCGCGCCTACCTGCTCGCGGACCAGACCAAATTTGCGCGGCGCACGCCCTTCCGGGTGCCGAACATGAACAAGTGCGCGGGCGTGATCGTCGATGCGATGCCCGATACGGCGCTCGCCTCCGCCTGGAAAGCGAATGGCTGGGACATCGTCCTGGCGAAATAGAAGTGGTATTTTGTGGTTATTTGTTGATACAGTTGGCGGGCTCGTGATAACGGCCTGCAGTCAATGAACAGCCAAACCCTTCCCGACACCGCGCGTGCCGTCGTCATCGGCGGCGGCGTGATCGGCTGCTCGGTCGCCTACCACCTGACCAAGCTCGGCTGGCGCGATGTCGTGCTGCTGGAGCAGGGGCGGCTCACCTGCGGCACGACCTGGCACGCGGCGGGTCTGGTGGGGCAACTGCGCGCACACCAGAACATGACGCGCCTCGTCCAGTATTCGGCGCAGCTCTATCAGGCGCTCGAATCCGAAACCGGGCAGGCCACCGGCTGGAAGCAGTGCGGCTCGGTCCTGGTCGCGCGCACGCCCGAGCGCGTGACGTTGTTCAGGCGCATTGCCTCGGCGGCGCGCGCGCAGGGGGTGGTCTGCGAGATCATCTCGCTCCAGGAGGCCGCGCGAAAATATCCCGTGATGCGCACCGACGATCTGCTCGGCGCGCTGTGGCTCCCCGACGATGCCAAGGTCAATCCCGCCGACGTCACACAGGCACTGGCGAAGGGCGCCCGCATGGGCGGCGCGCGCATCGTCGAGCAGACGCGGGTCAACAGCATTCAGCAGAAAAACGGCGTCGCGACCGGCGTCTCGACGACGCGCGGCGACATCAAGGCCGAGGTCGTCATCAACTGCGCCGGCCAATGGGCGAAGCACGTCGGCCGCCTGGCGAGCGTGACCGTGCCGCTGCATTCCGCCGAGCACATGTACATCGTGACCGGGCGCATCGATGGCGTGCACCCGGATCTGCCGGTGCTGCGCGATCCCGACGGGTACATCTATGTGAAGGAGGAGGTCGGCGGCTTGCTGATGGGCGGCTTCGAGCCGGTGGCGAAGCCCTGGGCGATGGACGGCATCCCGGAGAATTTCGAGTTCGGCATGCTGCCGGACGACTGGGATCAATTCCAGATCCTGATGGAGAATGCGCTGATCCGCCTGCCGTGCCTGGAGACCGCCGAGATCAAGACTTTCATGAACGGGCCGGAAAGCTTCACCCCCGACAACAACTTCATCATGGGCGAGGCGCCGGAGCTCAAGAATTTCTATGTCGCGGCCGGCTTCAACTCGATCGGCATCGCGTCGGGCGGCGGCGCGGGGCGCGCACTCGCCGAATGGATCGTGAATGGCGAGCCGACGCTCGATCTATGGCCGGTCGACGTCCGCCGCTTCGCGCGCTTTCACGACGACGATCGCTTCCTGAAAGAACGCGTCAGCGAGGTGCTTGGCCTGCACTACATGATGCCGTGGCCGAACCGCGAGCTGCAGTCCGCGCGGCCGCAGCGCCGCTCGCCGCTGTACGATCGGCTCGCCGCGCAGCACGCGCTGTTCGGCTCCAAGATGGGCTGGGAGCGGCCGAATTTCTTTGCGCCCGGCAAAGATGACGCGCGGCTCGATTATGCGTGGGGCCGGCAGAACTGGTTTCCCTACGCGGCGGCCGAGCACAAAGCGGCGCGTGAGGCCGTGACGATCGCGGACCTCACCTCGTTTGCGAAATTCTTCGTGCAGGGGCGCGATGCCGAAACGCTGCTGCAACATCTGTGCGCCAACGATGCGGCGGTTCCGGTCGGCAGCACGGTCTACACCGGCCTGCTCAATGCACGCGGCACCTACGAGAGCGATCTCACCATCGCGCGCCTGGCGGCGGATCGCTTTCTACTCATCACCGGCACCGCGCAGGCGACACGCGACGCCGACTGGATCAACCGTCATCTCGGCGGCTTCGACGCGACGCTGACCGAAGTGACTGCGGCCTTTGCGGTGATCGCCTTGATGGGACCGCGCGCGCGCGATCTGCTCTCGCGCGTCACCCGCGCGCCACTCGACAATGCGGCGCTTCCGTTCGGCGTTATCCGCGAAATCGGAATCGCCAAAGCGACGGTGCTCGCGTCGCGCCGCACCTACGTCGGCGAGCTTGGCTGGGAGCTTTACGTGCCGACCGAACATGCGGGCGGCGTGTACGATGCCCTGATGGAGGCCGGCGGCGATCTCGGCGTGCGCAATGCCGGCTATTACGCCATCGAGTCGTTGCGCCTCGAGAAAGGCTATCGCGCCTGGGGGCGGGAGCTGACGCCCGACTACAATCCCTATGAGGCGGGGCTCAGCTTCGCCGTGAAACTCGACAAGGGCGATTTCATCGGCCGCGACGCGCTCATCGCCACGAAAGCCAAGCCGCCGGCGCGCCGCCTGCTCAGCTTCGTCGCGCTCTCGCCCGACACGCCGATCGCGCACGGCGGCGAACTGATCCTGCGCAACGGCGAGCCGGCGGGCGAGGTCACCTCGGCGGCCTATGGGCATACGGTCGGCGGCATCGTCGCGCTCGGCTATGTGGCGACCGGCGGTGCGCGCATTGATGACACTTGGCTGTCCGCGCGCTTCGAAATCGACATTGCAGGTGAGCGCGTACCGGTGCGCGCGAGCCTGAAAGCGCCGCACGATCCAAGCGGTGCGAAGATGAAGGCCTAGATGGATTCCTTTGTCTTCGGTGCTGTTCTTCTCGCCGCAGCGTGCCACGCCTCGTGGAACGCGCTGATCAAGATCAGGCTCGACCCGTTTCTCGCCATCGTGCTGATCGCCGCAATGGCCGGCATCGCTTCGCTGCCACTGCTGCCGTTCGTTCCGATCCCGCCGCTGGCCGCCTGGCCGTGGCTGATCGCCTCGGTGATCACGCATCTCGGCTACTACATCGGGCTGGCGGGCGCGTACCGCGCAGGCGACATGGGGCAGGTCTATCCGATCGCACGCGGCACCGCGCCGTTGATGACGGCGGCGGGCGGCGCGCTGCTGGTCGGCGAAAACTTCAGCCTCACCGGCTGGGCCGGCATTGTCGCGCTCACCAGCGGCGTGTTTTTGTTGTCGCTGCGCGGCGGCGGCGATCTCGCGCATCTCAATCGCCGCGCGGTGGCCTACGCCCTGTTCACCGCGGTGACGATCTGCTGCTACTCGCTGGTCGACGGCATCGGGGCGCGCACCGCCGGCAACGCGCATTCCTATGCGCTGTGGCTGTTCGTGATCGACGGCGCGTTCATCACGCTGATCGCGATCGTCAGCCGCGGGCCCGCGGCGGTTCCGGCCCTGGCCAAGTTCTGGAAAAGCGGACTCGCCGGCGGCGTGCTCTCGCTGACCGCCTATTGGATCGCGATCTGGGCCATGACGGTCGCGCCGATCGCAATGGTCGCAGCCTTGCGCGAGACCAGCGTGCTGTTCGGCGCCGCGATTGCGGTGGTGTTTCTCAAGGAGCCATTGCGGCCGCCGCGCATCTTTGCCGCCGTGCTCATCGTTTGCGGGATCGCGCTGATCCGGTTGCAGTGACGCACTGCGGCGAAGTTCCCCAGCGTGGGCCTCGCGGTCATGATTGTGTCCCGAATGTCGTGCCATCGGATTTGCCGAAACGGCCGCCGGGCGGCTAGATGCCGCCGGGGCGCGTGTACCGAGGCGCGGAATTGCCTGAGATTTCATACCACCTGCTGATACTCATCGCAGGCGTTGTGGTCGCGGCGCTGGCGTTCGTCGTCGCGCTCGCGGTCGGGCCTTATGGGCGGCGCGGCGTGCGCTTCACGTTCGGGGCTATCGCGCTCGTCGCGTTCGTCGGCAGCGCGGCCTGGGTCGTGGTCTATCTCGGCATGATCGAACAGCGCCACGCGATCGAAGAACGCATCGCCGCGTTGCGTACCCAGGCAACGGCGAGCGGCACGCTCGCGTGCCTCGAACGTGCCACTGAGGCGCTGCAAGCATCCTGTGCGCAATCGCTGTTTGCCTCGCCGGGCGCGATCTCCTCCGCCGGCATCTATACCGCCTCGCGGCTGGACGCGATGAAGGCGGCGCGCCGCTACAGCGGGCCGCGCACGCCGCAGTTCGACGACGCGGTCGCCACGCTGGAACGCGCGCTGCAGGAGGACCCGTTCGGGCTCGCCGCCGACATCCTGGTGCGGCGCGAGGGCTGCACGGCGCAACGCTGCGAGGTGCTTTCGCTGTTTTCCGATTCCGCGCGGCTTGCGGACAACATCCGCAACAAGACCTTCGACGCGAACGTGGCACGCTACACCGCGGCGTGGGGAGCGCCGCAATCGGTCGCACCGCAGACCGCCGCGCCGGCCGGCGCGCCGGCGCCCGAGAT
>JBAVXH010000238.1:0-1972 GCA_049698215.1 Xanthobacteraceae bacterium
GCGGCTTCGGGACCCGTCCTTGGGGCACTATGACCCCTGCGCGAGGTGCTCGCTGCAAGCCCGGTCTGATCGCCGGGGGAAGCACGGCCCGGAGCTGAGTCACTGGCGAAAGCCGGTGGCGAGAGCCGCAGCAGAGCGCCGAAAGGCGCGACGGCCGGCGTATCCGGCCGTCATCTCCGGCGCTCCGGAGATGGGCTCGACCGCGAGGCGGGCCACGGGTGCGGCGTATCCGCACCAGCGCCTGTCGGCGCTCTGCTCCCCTCACGTTTTTGGGGAGCAGAAACGGACACGGGGACCGCCCCCATGCTGAACGGACCGGCGGAGCAATGGCTGTTTGACAATCGAATAGGGAAGGGAAAGCGGCGCTTGGCCGGATTCTCAAAGTTTATCAGTATGATAGGAGAGCGGGCCGCCGCAATACACACGAAACATTCGCAACATTCTGCGGAAACATACCTGCGCTACTTCGTTAACCCTGTCGAAGGGGACGCGCCATGAAGAACCACTCTCTGATCGATGCCGACAGCAACACCCACGTGAAGATCGCGGCTGTCGCACTCGTGGCCTCGGTCGTATTCATGGTGGTGGTTTCGGTGAGCGGCGTCGCCCGCTGGGAAAGCGTCGCGGTCCACGGCCCGATCGTGAAGGCGACGACCTCCACGACGATCGCGGGCGGCGGCCTGTCGACGGTCCGCTAAGCCAAGCCTGACAATTCGATCTGAAGGACAGGCGCTCGCTAGAGCGCCTGTTGCCATATTTCGGGGATGAGCTCGTAGCCGCCGTCGGGGCGGCGATCGAGATTGAGGAAGCCCGGAAAGTGCATGTGCATGCCGGCGCAGAGCAACCGGTCGGTCGCAACAGAATCGAAGATGCGCTTGCGCGTCGCGATCGCGGCCTCGCCATCGACGTCCGGCTCCATGTAGACGTCGGGCCGGCGCGTCTGGATGTCCGGAATGTGCACGATGTCGCCCCAGATCAGGAGCTGCTCGCCCCGCGATGACACCATGAAGCCGGTGTGGCCGGGCGTGTGGCCGTAGAGCGGCAGCGCGGTGACGCCGGGAAACACCTCGCCCTGCGCGTCGCGCCGCCGGTTCATGTAGGGCTTCACCTGCTCGCGCGCCCACTGGAAGAAGCGCAGCTTCTGCCGCTCGGTCGCGCGCGCCATCGCGGCATCGTCGTGCCAATGCGCAACGTCGCGTTCCGAAACGACAAGCTCAACATCTGGGAAAACCGCCGCGCCGCTGTTGTCGGTCAACCCGTTGGAGTGATCCGGGTGCATGTGGGTGAGCAGGATCGTGTCGATCGCCTTTGTGTCGACGCCGGCTTTCGCGAGGTTCTCCGGCATCTTGCCAAGCGTCGGACCCATCTTGTCGCCGGAGCCGGTCTCGACCAGCGCGACGCGGCCCGCGGAGTGGATGATGAAACAGTTGATCGAGACGCGCGGCGGGGCCGGGCGATAAGCCTCCTTCAGGATGCGCTCGGCCTCGGCCGGCTCGATGTTGCGCATGAACTCGTAGACGGCATCGAGGTAGCCGTCGCTGATCGCCGTCACCACGATGTCGCCGATGCGGCGGCGATAGACGCCAGGAATTTGCGCGGCGGGGATTTCCGTCATGCCTTACGCTCCGCCACGAAGCGCGCCGCCATCTTCAGCACATCCGCATCGCGGCCGAAGGGCGCGAGCGCCTCTTCGGCCTGCGTGACCAGATCCTTCAGCCGTGCCTTGGCGCCGTCGAGGCCGAGCGCGGTGACGAACGTGCCCTTGCCGGCGGCCGCATCCTTGCCGGTCGCCTTGCCGACGGTTGCGGCATCGCCTTCCACGTCCAGCAGGTCGTCGGCAATCTGGAAGGCTTCGCCGAGCAGCGTGCCGTAGCGGTCGAGCGCCTCGCGTTGGTCCGCCGTCGCCTCGCCGAGGATCGCGCCGGCGAGGCAGCCGAAGCGCAACAGCGCGCCGGTCTTCATGGTCTGCAGC